>JAPPHW010000137.1 GCA_028820945.1 Defluviicoccus sp. | reverse complement strand
CGCTCGCCACCTGGGCGAGGGTGGTCTCCATCCCCTGGCCGTGCGACTGCACGCCCACCCGGAGCTCCAGCCCGCCGTCCGGCGTCAACTTGGCGCCCGCTTGCTCGTAGCCCGGCACCATCTGCACGCCCCAGCTCGCGAACACCGAGGTGCCGTGCGCGGCCTGCTCGACATAGCTGCCGAAGCCGAGCCCGATCAGCCTGCCGTCCGGCTCGCCACGCGCCTGGCGCTCGCGCACCGCTTCGATGTCGATCATTTGCACGGCCTTGGCGACGGCCCCGGCATGATCGCCCGAATCGAAGGTCTTCTTCGCGATGTTGGTGTAGGGCATCGCCGAGGCCGGGACCATGTTGATCGTCCGGACCTCGTGCGGCTCGCGTCCGACCGCGCGCGCCACCGCGTCGACCAGCATCTCCATCGCGAAGGCGACGCCGGGCCGGGCCACGCCGCGATAGGGAACCAGCGGCGGCTTGTTGGTGACGACGGTCCAGGTCTTCACGCCGTAGGCCTCGATCGCGTAGGGCCCTGGCAGGTTGCCGCCCGCCATCGCCGCTTCGAGGCAGTTGGTGAAGGGATAGATCGAATACGCTCCGGCATCGACGGTCACCTCGCCCTCGAGGCCGAGGATCTTGCCGTCCGCGTCGGCGTGCGCGGTCACGACGTAGTGGTGCTCGCGGCAATTGGCGTCCGCGATCAAATGCTCGCGCCGGTCGGAGATCCAGCGCGCCGGGCGGCCGAACTTCATCGCGTACCAGCAGGCGACCAGCTCCTCCGGCTGGACGTAGGTCTTGAGCCCGAACCCGCCGCCCACGTCGGGCGCGATGACCCGGACCTGGCGCTGCTCCAGCCCGAGAAACATGGCGAGACCGGCGCGGATCAGATGCGGCACCTGGGTCGCGGTGTGGACGATCAGCTGGTCCATCCGCGCGTTCCACTCGGCCAGCACCGCGCGCCCCTCCATCGGGACCATCGCCTGCCGGCTCATGCGGAATTCGCGGGTGACGGAATGCGCGGCGCGCGCCTTGACGGAGTCCATGTCGCCGTCGATGCGGGTGGCGAGCGCGATGTTGTCGCCCCACGCCTCGTGGACCAGCGGGGCGCCGGGCTTGCGCGCCTCCAGCATGTCGACCGCCGGCGCGAGCTCCTCGTAGTCGACCTCGACCGCCTGCGCGAGGTCCTCCGCCTCCGCCCGCGTCGCACCGACGCAGGCCGCCACCGTCTCGCCCACGAACCGCACCTTGTCGATGGCGAGCGCCGGGAAGTCCGACGGCTTGTATCCGGGGAGCTTCGACGGCGCGCGCATGGGCTGGACGCCGTCGAGGTCGTCCGCCGTGAACACCCGGTTCTCCGCGCCCTCGGGCTTGCGGATGGAGCGGATGCGTCCGTGCGCCACCGGGCTCCTGACGAAGGCGAGCGCGACCTCGCCCGCCGCGGCGATGTCGGCGACGTAGTTGCCGCGCCCCGCCAGGAACCGCCGATCCTCCTTGCGCAGCACGCTGGCCCCGATTCCCGTATCGCTCATTCCGGCCCCCATTTCGCGAAGCGGCATGATTCACGCCGGACCGGGGCCCGTCAACGCTACCTTCACTGAATGCTCCTCCGTCGGTCGAGGCTGGCCAATTTGCAATTTCTCCTCGAATCATGCGGACATGAGCCCATCTTTCGAACACCCGGCGGGAGACAGTTTTCATGCGGATCGTGGTCTGGAATTGCGCCAAGGCGATGCACAGGAAATTCGACCGTCTTCTGACCCTGAAACCGGACATTGCGGTCGTATCCGAGTGCGCCGATCCGGAAATTCTGTCGCGCAAGTGCAACCTGCCGGCCTTCTCCGCCCCCTCGATCTGGAGCGGTGGTAACCCGAACTGGACACCGGACATGGGCCAGGATCGGTGGCTGCAATTCGGGCTAGCTGTTTTCTTCTTCAACGGCGGAGCGGGCCATATTCATGGTCGCTTCAACCGTGGTCTGGGTTCCATGCTTCCGGTAGAGGTCACGGCCCCACAGCGCTTCAACCTTCTTGCTGTCTGTTCGCCCACCGGGTTGCGCAGGGCGGATCCCGGACCGCTGCGCAGGGCTCTGGAATTCTACCGTCCATTTCTCGCCGGAGAAGACGCCGTCGTCGCGGGGGATTTCAACAACAATGTCAATTTCGATACGCCCGGCCGGGAGAGTAATCACTCCAATGCGCGCAATGTCCTGGAAAGCTACCGGCTAATCAGCGCCTATCATACGAAAATGGACGAGGACTACGGTGGCGAGTCCCAACCGACCCATTATCATCGATGGAGCCACCTTAAGAAGTTTCACATAGACTTCATCTACATGCCCCGTGCATGGGCAGCGCGCGATTTCAGCTTGGACGTAGGCTCATTCGAGGACTGGACGGGCGCAGGGTTGAGCGATCACGCACCGCTGACGCTCGACATCGGTTGCGCCTGACCGCACACGGTCTTCTCGCATGCAAGCCAAACGTGAGCGCCTCGTTGCGGCTCCCCCGATTTGCCTATACACATCGGGCGGAATCGGCCCGGCCCGAAAGCGAGGCGTCATGGAATTCGGCTATTTCACCCTGTCCGACAACTACTATCCGGACAATCCGAGGAGCGCGAGCGACTTCGTGCTCGAGATCCGCGAGCAGGCGGTGCTCGCCGACCGGCTGGGGTTCGCCTCGGCCTGGATCGGCGAGCACCATTTCGACCGCCTCGGCGTCAACTCGCGCCCCGACCTCTTGCTGGCGAGCATCATCCCGGAGACCGAGCGCATCCGGCTCGCGCCGGCGGTCAACGTGCTGCCGATCCACCACCCGATCCACGTCGCCGAGTGCTGGGCGACGCTGGATCTCTTGAGCGGCGGGCGGGTCGAGTACGCCACGGGGCGGGGCTACGACCGGGCCGAGTACGAGCCCTTCGGTGCCGACTTCATGGCGTCCAAGGAGATATTCGAGGAGGGCATCGACGTCGTCCTCAAGGCGTGGACCGAGCCCGGGATGTGGTCGCACGAGGGCGCGTATTACGACATCCGGGACATGGAGATCACGCCCAAGCCGGTGCAGCGGCCGATCCCGGTCTATATCGCCTGCTTCTCGGGCACCAGCATGGAGATGGCGGCCAGGCGCGGGCTCAACATAATCTACGCCCCCTTCGCCGCCTCGATGATCTTCGGCGGGCTGGGGCCGGCGGTGGAGCAGTACCGCGAGGCCTGCGCCAGGGAGGGCAACGCGCCCGGCCGCGCCAAGTGCAGCTACTTCATCCACCTCGCCGACACCGCGGAGGAGGAGGATTTCGGCCGCCAGGCGATGATGGACTACTTCCGCCACTGCGTGCTGAGAGCGTTCCCGGACGATCCGTCCAAGATGCCGCCCACCATGCACTACTTCATGAAGATCAACGAGATCCTGCGCGGCATGACCAAGGAGACCCTGTCCGACAAGTCGATTCTGATCGGCAACGCCGACGCGGTGATCGAGACCCTCAAGCGCGTCGAGTCCGACGGCATCGACGAGGTCATCCTCTACTTCAACGTGGGCCGCAAGCCGCACCGGATGGTCAAGGATCAGATGCACAAGTTCATCGAGGAGGTCGCCCCGGCCTTCGAGGGGAGCCACGCCCGCGCCGCGGCGGAGTAGGCACAAGAGATGAGGAAGCTCGAACCGGCCCCATCGCCGGCCGCGCGTGGCGATCTTTAGGGTCTTGACAGTAGAGCTCGGGTCTCTCACACTCTACTCGGAGTAGCATTTCTTGAGGCGTTTTCGGAGATGGCAAGACCGGATCCCCCGGTTCCGGGTTTCCAAGGGTCGAGCGGCGGCGACCGACTGGCCGAGTACGAAGCGCGGATCGAAGCCTTGCGAAGCATGGGCGCCTCGGACGGACACGATCTGAGGCAGGTGTCGCTGCTCGACTTCGCTCGCTTCATCGAAAACGAACCCCCGGTTCCGAAGGCGTCCCTGGTCCTGACGGACGACGGGAACGTTCGGGCCGTCTGGAGGGGCGCGGGCGGATGCCAGATCGGCATTCAATTTCTCGGCGGCGGAACGGGAAGCTATGTGCTTCTGGAGCCGGAAGCTTCTTCTCAGGAAAGCCTGGCCCCGTATGGCCAACGCACGCTCACCGAATTGAAAGAGCTGGTCCTGGAATTCGGTCCGCAGAGTTGATTTAGCCGCGCATGAGTGAAGAGCTGCCGGAAGACAGCAATGTCCTCCGCTACATCAGGCCGTCCGCGGTCAGGGAAGACGGGACCGTCGACGGGGCCGCTTTCCGGCTCCGGCCCAACGAGCTGCGCCTGTCGGTGAATTGGATGGAGTGCTTCGACGAATATTCCGAAGCCGAACGGGTGAGGCGGATCGCCCGGCTGATCCGGATGCAGATCAGGCCCACAGGCCGCTTCGCCAAGCTGAGCGTAGGCGGTACGAGAAGTCGAGTGGCCGGTATCCGTTTCCTCCACTGTCCTCTGGCGGCCGAAGGCGTCCATCAGGCCGATCCATCGCATAGCGAGATTGACGGCATGCCGCCAAGAAACTCCCCCGAGTCGGAATGGGTCGGGGACTTGATTGCGGCATGTATCGAGAAAGCTTTTCCCGTGCTTGTCGAGGTCTCGTAAGGGCAGCTGCAGCCATAGTGGAGCCCCTTGCCCGAGCGTCCAGCCGCTGCTCCCTGACGGAGAACTGAGTGGCCATGCGGCGATCATGGATGCGCGGCATTCCAAACCGATCCGCTACCCGGCGCGGCCCCGCTTGCCGCCTCTCGCCCCCGCTCACTATGATCGCTACCGGGAGGGGGCATGCGCGATCACAGTGTCGCCGTCGACGAGTCCGCCACGCCGCGGGGCGTCGCGTTCGCGGACACGTTCAACGTCACCGTCGCGTTCCTCGACCGCCATCTGGAGGAGGGAAGGGGCGACAAGCCGCTCCTGGTCACGCACGGCGCCTCGTGGAGCTTCGCCGCCATCGCCGAGCGCGCGAACCGGACCGCCAATGCCTTCAAGGCGCTCGGAATCGGGCCGGGCGACCGCGTCATGCTGTTCTGCAAGGACGGTCCCGGCTTCCATGACGGCTTTCTCGGCGCGGCGCGGATCGGCGCGGTGGCGATCCCGGTCAACTATTTCCTGCGGGCGGCGGATTACGCCTACATGCTGAAGGATTCGGGCGCCTGCGCGGTCATGGCCCATGCCGACATGTTCGGCGAGGTGGAGCCGGCGCTCGCCGAGGCCGGCGCCGCTGTCCGCCACCGCATCTGCGTCGATTCGGAAGCGCCGGGCTGGCTCTCGCACGAGGCGGTGCTGGCCGCCGCCGATCCCTGGTGCCCGCCCGAGCCCACGACTCCTAGGACCGACTGCTTCTGGCTCTACTCGTCGGGCTCGACCGGGGATCCCAAGGCGTCGGTCCACCAGCACAAGGACCAGATCTACACCTCCGTCCTCTATGCCGAAGCGATCGCGGGGATGACGGCCGACGACGTGCTGTTCTCGCCGCCCAAGATGTTCTTCGCCTATGGGCTCGGGAATTCGGTCTCCTTCCCGCTCTGGACCGGGGCGACGGCGGTCTATCTCGAGGACCGGCCGACGGCGGAGAACACGCTGGATGCGATTTCCGCGTTCGGGCCGAGCGTCTATTTCGGGGTCCCGACCCTCTACGCGATGCAGCTCGCGGCGATCGAGGCGGGGCACGCGGCCGACCTCTCCAGCCTGCGCTGGGCCGCGTCCGGCGGCGAGCCATTGCCTGCCTCCGTGTTCGAGGAGTGGAAAGCGCGCTGCGGCGTCGAGATCGTGGAATCCATCGGCTCCAGCGAGGCGCTGCACTTCTATACGGCCAACCCGCCGGGCGAGGTCAGGGCGGGCTCGCTCGGGACGCTGGTCCCGGGTTACGAGGGGCGCATCGTCGGCGAAAACGGCAAGGATCTTCCCGACGGCGAGCCCGGCGAGTTCGTCATCAGGGGCGAGAGCGTCGCCACCTATTACTGGAACAAGCCGGAGCGGACCGCGCGCGGCATGCGCGACGGCGGCTGGTTCCACACCGGGGATACCTGCTACCGGGACGCGGACGGCTATCACTATTTCTGCGGCCGCGACGACGACATGCTGAAGGTCGGAGGCATCTGGGTGGCGCCGTTCGAGGTGGAGTCCGCGCTCGCGGCCCATCCCGGCGTTCTGGAGGCCGCGGTGGTCGGCGCCGAGGACGAGAACGGGCTGGTCAAGCCCAAGGCATTCGTCGCGCTCAAGCAGCCCGCCGCCGCCGGCCAGGAACTGCGGGCCGAGCTCGTCGACTTCGTCCGCGGTCGGCTCGCCCCCTTCAAGTATCCGCGCTGGATCGAGTTCGTCGACGAGCTGCCGAAGACCGCGTCCGGCAAGATCCAGCGCTTCCGGCTGCGCGGCGCTTGATGTCATGTTCCGCAGGTCCATGCCTTGCGACACCAGGTCACTTCACTCGTCATGCCCGGACTTGTTCCACTGCTGTCCGGTTTAGATTTTCGACGCGGGCTGTGCGCCGATGGGCGGGGACGATGTCGGGCGGAGCGGGCATCTTCCGGCCATCCTCTCCCCCCAGCCGTCATGCCCGGACTTGTTCCGGGCATCCACGTCTTGCGGCATCGCGGTGCGAGCCGGGCGCGGGCGAGGCGGCGGCGGGGCGTGGATGCCCGGAACAAGTCCGGGCATGACGGTGTGGAATTCCTAGGAGGATTTGGGTGGTATGT
>JAPPHW010000321.1 GCA_028820945.1 Defluviicoccus sp. | reverse complement strand
CGCGCCCGCGCGCGGATGCCGCGCTCGCTGATCCTGACGCCGACGCGCGAACTCGCGATGCAGATCGCGGAGAACTTCGACGACTACGGCAAGTTCCACAAGCTCTCCCAGGCGCTCCTGATCGGCGGCGTCTCGATGGACGACCAGTCGAACAAGCTGGATCGCGGCGTCGACGTTCTGATCGCGACGCCCGGGCGTCTGATCGATCATCTGGAGAGCGGCCGCATCCTGTTGAACGACATCAAGGTGCTGGTGATCGACGAAGCCGACAGAATGCTCGACATGGGTTTCATTCCCGATGTCGAGAAAATTGTCGGCCAGTTGCCGAAAATCCGACAGACCCTGTTCTTTTCCGCCACCATGCCGACGGAAATCCGGCGCCTTGCCGATGCCTTCCTGATGAATCCGAAGGAAATTCACGTAACGCCGCCGGCGAGCCCCGCGGAAACGGTGATTCAACATCTGAGCGTTGTCGATACGCAAGAAAAGCGGGAGGCCTTGCGCCGCATCGTCCGGAACGAGGACGTCCAGAACGCCCTCGTCTTCTGCAACCGAAAACGCGATGTCGACATTCTCTACCGCTCGCTCAAGAAGCACGGTTTCGCGGCGGCAGCGCTGCACGGCGATTTGGCGCAGCCCGTCCGATTGGAGACCCTGGAGGCGTTCCGCAACAACGAGGTGCGGATCCTCGTCGCCAGCGACGTCGCGGCGCGGGGGCTCGATATCGTGGACCTTTCCCACGTCTTCAATTTCGACGTTCCCTACAACCCGGAAGACTACATCCACCGGATCGGCCGCACCGGGCGGGCGGGAAAAGAGGGCCGCGCGTTCACCATCGCGACACCCGACGACGCGGATGCGGTGGCCGCGATCGTCCGGATGCTGGGCAAGGAGATTCCCGGGTTCGAGGTCCCGGGTGTGGAAGGCCGGAATCTCGACGAACCGGCGCCGAAACGGGGGCGGAGACGCCGCTCATCGGGCGCGAAGACCGACGCCAAGCCGGCCCCGGGCCGCGAACCGAAGCCCAGGCAGGCCGGGCGTCAGCCGCGCAAACCGGAAAAAGCGAAGGAAAACGTGCCTGCCGTCGAATCGGTCGTCGGTATGGGCAGCCACGTCCCCGCCTTCCTCCTGAAGCCCGCGCGCGTCCGGGAAGCCGGCTGATGCAGACCATCTTCGTCATGGTCAAGTGCGAGCTGGGCCAGTCCTACAAGGTCGCGGCCGAGGCGATCGAACAGATCGAACAGGCCTCGGAAATCCACTCGATTTCGGGCCAGTTCGACCTGTTGATGAAGTTCTACCTGGCCGACGACCAGGACATCGGCCACTTCGTCACCGAAAAGGTCCAGCTCCTGCCGGGGGTCAAGGACACCTTCACGCTGATCACCTTCAAGGCGTTCAGCTAGCCCGCATCCTCGACCAGACGGTTGGTCATTTTCCCGAGGCCCTCGACCTCCGTTTCCATCGTGTCGCCGACCTTGAGGAAGGTGCCGGTTCCCATCCCGACGCCGCCGCAGGTGCCGCAGACGAAGACATCGCCCACCTCGACGCCCGAGACGTTGGAGGCGAATTCGATCTGCTCCTCGGGCGTATAGATGAATTGCGAGGTGTTGCCGTCCTGCTTGGTCTCGCCGTTGACCGCGAGCCGGATGAACAGGTTCATGTGATCCGCGACGAAGGCCTTCGGCACCATCACCGGCCCCATCGGCGCGAAATTCTCGTGGCTCTTGCCGCCGTACCAGTCCGACTTCAGCGCCGGGCGGTCCGGGCGCATGTTGAGGTCGCGGCATGAGACGTCGTTGGTGGTCATCCATCCGGCGACATGGTCGAGCGCCTTGTCCGCGCCGATTCTCTTGCCGCCCTTCCAGATCGCGCAGGCGATCTCCGCCTCCCAGTCGATCCTTTCCATGCCGCGCGGGATGGCGATGTCGTCGTTCGCGCCGGCCAGCACGGTAGACGCCTTCAGAAACAGATAGGGCATCGAGGTCGACCGGTCGCCGGTAAATTTCGGACCCTCTCCGGGCGTATTGCCGGCGCGGATCATCTCGTCGACATGTTCCTGGAAGTTCTGCGCGGCGTTCAAGATCTTGCCCGGCCGCTGGACCGGCGGCAGCGCGCGCAACCCGTCGATCGGGGCGGAGACGTCGGCGAACCGGTCGCTCTCCTCACCCTCATCCTCGATGAAGGCGACGATCTCCTGGAGAACCGGGAAATTGTGGTCCCATCCCTCAAGCATGTCCTGGATGTCGCCGGTCGCCGTGAGAGGGCCGGCCTTGCCGCGTGCGCTGTCCCTGTAGGCGGAATAGACGCCCGCTACGGAAAAGGCGCGTTCTCCGAGGACGATCGCGGCGAACGAGCCGGCCGGTCTGCCGGAAAGGGTCGCTAGCGAAAATTCGGTTCCATTCATCGTTATCCTCCGGTTCGGGTGTTCAGATCACTCGTTCCCGCGCTTTCCAGTAGGGCGCGCGGATCAGGTTCTTCTGGATCTTGCCGACGGGAGTGCTTGGCATCGAGTCGACGAAACGGATATGGCGCGGCCGCTTGTGACGGGCGATTCGGTCCGCGACGAACGCGATCAGCGTCTCCTCCTCGGCTCGGGCATCGGCCTGGAGTACGACATGCGCCGCCGGCACCTCCCCCCAGCGGTCGTCCGGAATGCCGAACACCGCGCATTCGTTGACCGCCGGATGCTGGCAGAGCGCCTCCTCGATTTCCGTGGGATAGATGTTCTCGCCGCCCGAGACGATCATGTCCTTCGACCGGTCGACGAGGAACAAGAACCCGTCTTCGTCGAGATACCCCACGTCGCCGGTGCGAATCCAGCCGTCGGCCGTCAGCACTTCGGCGGTGGCTTCGGCGTCCTTGTAGTAGCCGAGCATCCGGTGGGTTCCCCGGGTGACCAGCTCGCCGATCCGGCCGGGCGGCAGCGGCCGGTCTTCACCGTCGAAGATCGCGATTTCCACGTCGCTGAACGGGCGCCCGGCGCTCCCCATCTTGGAGCGCGAGAACCGGGGCGGCCGGACGGTCAGGTTCCCGGTTTCCGATTGGCCGTATTGCTCCACCCATTGGAGATGGGGCAGCGCTTTCATCATCCGTTCCGCAAGCGCGTTCGGCATCGGCGCGCCGCCGAAATTGCAGTAGCGCCATTCCTTGAGGCGATTCGCCGAGAAGCACGGATGTCCGATCACCGCGTTGATCTGGGCCGGAACCAGGAAGGCCGCCGTCACGCCCTCCTCTTCCACCAGCCTCATGAACTCTTCCGCGTCCCAGCGCGGCATCAACACCTGCGTGTTGCCGTTCAAGACGCCCGTCTGGAACCAGACCAGGAGGCCGGCGATATGGAACATCGGGGTCGAGCAGCAGAAAACGTCGTCGTCCTTCAGTTCGAATTCCCGCCGTGCGCGCACCGACCCGATCGCCCGCGATTCGTGGCTGGCCACGACACCCTTCGGCAGCCCGGTGGTGCCGCCGGTGAAGTTGATCAGGCAAGGATCGCCAGGGGTGATGGCGGCCGGAGGCGGGCCGTCGGAGGCGCCGGAAAGGAAGTCCCCGTAACGCTCCGCGCCCCCCGGCGCGACGCCGCCGATGACGACGATGCGCTCCAGCCCCGGAACCCGCTCCTGGAGACCGGCGATCTCTCCGGCAAGGCTCTCGTCGACGAACACGGCTTCGATATCCGTGCCCGCGACGATCCGCTCCAGCTCTCCATCCGAAATCCGCGTCGACAGATGCGCCAGCACCGCGCCCGAGCGCGCCGCGCCGAAGTGGATTTCGGCATATTCCGGCCGGTTGGAAGACAGGATCGCGACATTGCGTCCCCGGCCGTAGCCCGCGCCGAGCAGCGCGTTGCCGACCCGGTTGGCCGCCAGGTCGAGCGTCGCGAAGCTCTGCTCGAACGCGCCCATCCGGATCGCCGCCTTGTCCGGGACGCGCGCCGCCGCGTCGGAGAGGATTTCGCCGATCAGCATCGTACCGTGTGCCCCTGTCCGGCCGGTGGACATCGCCCGCGCCGGGTTCGATATAGGAGGAATGAACTATCGCGTCAGCCTGAACAAGCCCGGCGGCGAACGCTGGGCCGGGATCGACGTGCCCGCGGGTCGGACGATCCTCGAGGCCGCGTCGGGACAGGGAATCGACTACCCGCACGGATGCCGGTCGGGCAATTGCGGGGGATGCAAGTCGCATCTGATCTCGGGGGACGTCGAGATGAGCCCCTACTCCCCGTTCGCGCTCACCGAGGAAGAGCGGGACCGGGGCTTGATCCTTGCCTGCCGCTCCGTTCCCTGGTCGGATTGCACCGTCGAGCCCGCCGAGGCCGACGAGGAAGCGGTACATGCGAGCCGGCGTCTCGATTGCCGGGTCGCCGGGATCGACCATGCGACCCACGATATCCGCATTCTGTCGCTCGATATCGAAAGCGGAGGGCCGTTCGACTTCACCGCCGGACAGTATGCGGCGCTCGCCTTCGAGGAACTTCCGGCGCGCGATTTCTCGATGGCGTCCCCGCCCGGCGCGTCGCGGCTGGAATTCCACGTCCGCCTCGTCGCCGGCGGCCAGGTTACGCGTCATGTCATGAATACGCTCAGGGTTGGAGACCGGGTCTCGGTCAACGGTCCGATGGGATCCGCGCACTACCGGAAGAGCCACCGCGGGCCGGTCCTGCTGGTCGCGGGCGGCTCGGGCCTCGCGCCGATCAAGTCGATCGCCGAGAGCGCCCTTGCCGGCGGTGCCGGGCAGGACATGTTCCTCTATTTCGGCGCCCGGGCGGAGCGCGACGTATATCTGGAAGAGCATTTCGCCGCCCTCGCGGCGCGACATCCCAATCTGCGCACCGCCACCGTGCTTTCCGAGTCGGACGCCCCGACCAGCCGGCGCACCGGCTGGCTTGCCGACGCGCTCACCGCCGACTTCGACAGCCTCGACGGGTTCAAGGCCTATCTCGCCGGTCCTCCCGCGATGGTGGAAACCTGTACCGAAAGCCTGCTCGCGCTGGGTCTCGCCCGCAGGGACTGCCATGCGGACGCGTTCTATACTGAGGCCGAAAAGGCGAGCGGCGGGACAGGCTGGGGAGCGGCATGAACGACTTTCCGCAGATCGAGAGCGTGGAGGCGTTTCGCGGTGCGCCGGAGGAATACCGGGAGTGCTGCCGCAAGATCGTGATCAGCCACGCGATCAACGAGCTCTACGGATCGCGGGTCTATGACGAACCGGCCATCGCGCTCGCGCCTACGCCTTACGCCAAGTGGCTGACCTGCCGGATCGTGATGGAGGAATACGGCCACCACTACCGCTTCTTCGAGCTGGGCCGCGAGATGGGGATCCCCGAGGATCGCATGCTGCCGGAGAAGACCGAAAAAAGTCCGCTGTCCGTCATGAACTTCGACCTCAAGACCTGGGAGGAGTTCTGCGTCATCAAGATGCTGGGGGATCTGGCGGAAATCCTTCAAGTCGAAGACCTTGTACAGTGTTCTTTCCATCCGGTCCGAAGGTTGGCCCGGATGACCATGCCGGAGGAACATTTCCACGCCGAGTTCGGCGAGAATTTCTGCACCGACATCTGCCAGAGCGATGACGGCAAGGCCTTGATCCAGGGTCATATCGACCGGATCTTCCCCCTGTTCCCGCCTTTCTTCGGACGCTCGGGCTCGCGCAACAACGCGCTCTACCGCAAGTGGGGCATCAAGAAACGGACCAACGAGGCGATGCGCGAGGACTATGTCCGCCGGGCACGCGAGGTCGTCGAAGGCAAGCTCGGTCTCGTCCTGCCGGGAGTCGACGCGGACGACCCGGCTCCCGCCGCGATCCATTGACGCAACCGTTCGATCCGGCGCTATACGCGAAGGTCCGCCTTCCCCTCCTCGAAGCCGAGACGCTGCCGCCGGCGTGCTACACCGATCCCGCGTTCTTCGCGCGGGAGACGGAGCGCATCTTTTGCGTTCACTGGAACCTGGTTTGCCGCGCGGATGAGGTTCCCGAACCGGGCGACTACGTCGCAATCGACCTCGCCGGAATGCCGGCGATCGTGCTCCGTGACGACGATGGCGCTCTCCGGGCCTTCGCCAACACCTGCCGGCATCGCGGTTCCCGGCTCGTCTCCGAGAATGGAAACGCGAAAGCGATCTTTTGCCCTTATCACGGCTGGAGCTACGGGCTCGACGGCAGGCTGATCGCCGCGGCCGGAATGGAAAAGGCGAGAAACTTCGATCCCGCCGATTTCGGGCTGATCTCTCTCCGGGTCGCGGAATGGTCCGGATTCGTCTTCCTCAACTTCAGCGCGGGCGGCCCGGGGATCGAGAACCATCTGGGCAATCTGCCGGGTTATCTCGGTTCCCACGATCCGGGCCGCATGATCTGCGTCCATCGCCGCGTCTACGACGTCGCGTGCAACTGGAAGCTCTGCCTGGAAAACCAGCGCGAGAGCTACCATGTCGCCACCGTTCACAGGGGGACGCTGAAAGACCAGATTCCCGAGCAGCTGCCGGCGTCCGGGAACTGGTCGGGCTCGTGGTTCCGCCATGACGGTTCGATCGCGGCGAGGCTGGGTGCGGAAAGGACGCTGCCGCCGATACCGACCCTCGAAGGGCGCGCGGCCGAAGGCACCTATTTCATCGGGCTCTACCCGGCGTCGTTCCTGGTCTTCACCCTCGACTGCATGTGGTGGATGTCGTTCCGCCCGCTCGCGCCGGAACGGACGCAGGTCGTCACCGGCCTCTGCTTTCCCGAAGCCGCGAC
>JAPPHW010000442.1 GCA_028820945.1 Defluviicoccus sp. | reverse complement strand
GCGACGAGGCCGCCGCGCGCAAGCACTTCGCCGACATGCTGGACCGGCCGGAGACAGCGTTCCTCGGGCTGCGCGGCCTGATCCTCGCGGCCCGCAAGGAGGGCAACCAGGCTGCGGCGCTGGAATACGCGAAGCGCGCCTACGCGATCCGCCCGAAGACGTCATGGGCGGCGACCACGCTGCTCGATCTCCAGATTCGGCAGAGTCTCTGGCGCGAGGCACTGACCACCGTGGAGGCAGCGATCCGGCACGGGATCCTGACCGGCGAGGATGGCAGGCGGCAGCGCGTGGTCGTGCTCCTCGCATGCTCCGGCGCCGCGGGCGAGGCCGGGGAGTCCAAGGCGGCGCTGGACTTCGCCCGGCGCGCGAGCAGCCTCGACCCCGACTTCCTGCCCGCGACGCTACGCCACGCCGGGCTGCTGATCGGCGGCGGTCGCGGCCGCCAGGCGGCGAAGCTGATCCGGGACGCGTGGGGCCACACGCCCCACCCGGAACTCGCGCGGCTCTATCTCTCGATCCACGCGGGGGAGGACGCGATCGCCCGGATGCGGCGGATGGAACGCCTGGCCGCCCACAATAGCGGCCATGTCGAGAGCCACCTCGCCCTCGCCGCCGCGGCCGTCGACGCGAAGCTCTGGGCCACCGCGCGCAAGCATTTCGACGAGGCGGAGGAAGCGGGGAGACGCGACGGGCGGCTTTGCCGGCTCCGGGCCGACGCGGAGGAGGCCGAGCACGGCGACACCGAAGCGGCGCGGCACTGGCTGGTCGCGGCCGCCGAGGCGGCGCCGGATCCGGCCTGGGTGTGCGGCGACTGCGGCGCCGTCTGGCGCCACTGGACCCCGGTTTGCGGCCGCTGCGAGAGCTTCGCCGGCCTCGCCTGGTCGACGCCCGAGCATGTCCGCGAGGATGTCCCGGCGGAGAAAAGAGCGCCCGCGGGCGGCACCGGGATGGTCGAGGCCTCGTCCCCCGCGCCGATCCCCACCGGCGATGCCGCCTTCGCGGAAACCCGGCCGGCCGGAAATTGACCCGGCGGCTCCCGGTTTCGATCTGGACCGTTCGGCCGAATTCCTGTAACACCGCCCAGCCGCCGCCTTAGCTCAGCTGGTAGAGCATCGCATTCGTAATGCGGGGGTCGTAGGTTCGAGTCCTACAGGCGGCACCAGCCCCATTTCCCCGTGATTTTTTGGACATCACGGATTGAAAGGTTCCCACTTGGGGCATGGGGTCGTCCCTCCTGAGACTTCCGCGACAATCGGGATGAGACGGGGGAAGGCAGCGACCGTTCGGCGCCGTCCCCTCCGCGCGGGGCGAGGTACCTCCCGGCTTCTTCCGCCGCTGCGCCGGCTATGTGGCGAGAACGCCCGGTTATCGGATATCCGGGGCGGGCTTGCCCCGGCCTCGTTGAAGCCGTGGCGACACCCAGGATCTGTGAGGCGAATATCGAAAGGCCAAGCTATTCGAACATCATCCCAGCGGATCGATCTCGAGCGGTCGGCCGGTCAGGCCTCGCGACAATGCGGGCAGAGCCCGCCGATCTCCACGGTATGCTCCCGGCAGATGAAGCCCTCGGCCGCCGCGCCGCGCTCGATCGCGCGCTCGATGCCGGGATCGTTGAGTTCCGCCGCCGTGCCGCAGGCGGTGCACAGCAGGAACTGCCCCGCATGTGGACGGCCCGGACGTGAGCATCCGACGAACGCGTTGAGCGACGACAGCCGGTGCACGAGGCCCTGGGTGAGCAGGAACTCGAGGGCGCGGTAGACCGTGGGCGGTGCCGGGGAGTGCCCTTCCCCCGACAGCACTTCCAGAATGGCGTAGGCGCCGAGCGGACGGTGGCCTTCCCAGATAATTTCCAGCACCCGCCGGCGCACCGGCGTGAGCCGCACCCCGCGTTCGCCGCAGACCGCCGTTGCATCCTCCAGCGCGGCCGCCACGCAATCGCCATGATCGTGCTGGTCGGGGAGGAACCCGCCATTCCGTTCCTGCGGGCTGTTCATGACACTAGGTCTCCGGTGTCGACCGATCCGGCGGCGCACCCAAGCGCCTCCAAGACTACACCACATCGCCTCTACGGGCGAGATCGCTAGCGGCCCGATGGGTCCTCCCACCTGGTGGGTCGCGGTTGCCGGCTGTCTTGTAATATCATAATATTACCGTAAGGTTATCATGTTGCTATTGGCGACCCCGGTACCGCTTCGCACGGGCAGGTCCGCACCGGCAAATATGGCTTGGAGGAGAGTGCAATGCACAAGAGCACCCGGATTGTCCGCGTTGCCGCGATGGCGCTATCGGCTTTGTTGATTTCCACCGAGAGCGGCGCGCAATCGCCAACGCCGCCGAGCGCCGCGGCTCTGGCGGCGGAGATCGAGGCTCTCAAGCAGGATTACGAGGCGCGGCTGAAGGCGCTGGAATCGCAGCTTTCGTCGCTCAAGGCGGAGACGAGGGGCGCGGCTTCGAAGCCCGCTGCGCCCGCCCGGCCGGCGCAGGACAACGCGTTCAACCCGGCGATCGGGCTCGTCCTGGACGGCCGGTATGCGAGCTTCTCGGCCGAGGAGTCGTCGATTCCCGGCTTCGTGATCGGTCACGAGGCGGAGCGCGCGCCGGAGGGCCTCTCCCTCGGCCACAGCGAGGTGACGGCTTCGGGCAATATCGACGACAAGTTTCGCGGCGCCCTTACCCTCGGTCTCGGCGCGCATCCGGGCGAGCCGACGGAGGTCGAGCTCGAGGAGGCCTATGTCCAGACCCTGCCCGGCGCCGGGCTGCTCGAAGGCATGCGGGTCAAGGCGGGACGGGCGCTCTGGACCTTCGGCTATCTCAACGAGCAGCACCCGCACGGCGACGATTTCGCGGACCGGCCGCTGCCCTACCGGGCGTTTCTCGACAACGCGTTCAACGACGACGGCGTCGAGGTTTCCCTGGTGCTGCCCACCGAGGTCTACAGCGAGTTCGGCGGCGGCCTGTTCCGCGGCGACGACATGCCGTTATTCGGCGGCTCCGACAACGGGCTCAGGGCGCGGTCCGTCTATACCCGGGTCGGCTGGGACATGGGCCGCGACGCGGCGGTGCGCGTCGGCGGGTATCTGCTCGACGGCAGGTCGAGGGGCCGCGGCGGCGGCGCGGACGCGCACGCGCACGAGGAAGAGGAAGACCATGCTGAAGAAGAGAACGGGCATGACGAAGAAGAAGAGGACCACGCCGCGTTCTTTACCGAAGGCGCGTTCACCGGCGACACGCGGCTCTACGGCCTCGACTTCCGCTTCACGCTGGCGCCCACCGGCAACGCGCGGGACAGCGAGGTGATCCTCCAGGGCGAGTATTTTTGGCGCCGCGAGAAGGGAACCTATGCGCTGGCGGAAGAAATGGCGCATGAGGAGGAGAACGGCCACGAGGGCGAGGAGGAAGAGGAGGAGCTCGGAGAGCTCAGGACCGACTCCGTCGCGCGCGGCTGGTACATCCAGGGGGTCTACAAGCCGGCGCCGAGCTGGCGTATCGGCGCCCGCTACGCGAGGCTGTCCCCGCCGGACGGCTCCGAGATCGACCACAACCCCTATGCCTTCGGGGCGATGGTGGACTGGACCAACAGCGAGTTCGGGCGCATCCGGCTGCAATACAATCACGAGAATCTCGACGGCCGGGAGAAGGACAACCAGATAATGCTGCAATACGTGATGAGCCTCGGCGCCCACGCCGCGCATAGCTTCTGAGCCATGGCCGGGATGGCGAAGCGGCTGGCGCCGGTGCTGGCCGCCGGGCTCGCGGCGCTCGCACCCTCCGGGGCGGCGGCCGATGCCCGGGTGTTCGCCTGCGAGCCGGAATGGGCGGCGCTGGCCGGCGAGATCGGCGGCGACGACGTGACCGTCTACTCGGCGACCCACGGACGCCAGGATGCCCATTACATCCGCGCGCGGCCCAGCCTGATCGCCCAGGTGCGCCGCGCCGACATCGTGTTCTGCTCCGGCGCGGAGCTGGAGATCGGCTGGCTCCCGGTGCTGATGGAACGCGGCGCCCGGCTCGGGGTGCAGCCCGGCCAGCTCGGACATCTCATGGCGGCCGACCACGTCGAAGTCATGGAGCGGCCCGAACGGGTCGACCGCAGCCTCGGCGACATCCATCCGAGCGGCAACCCGCATGTCCACCTCGACCCGGGCAACATCGGGCTTCTGGCGGTCGAGCTGGCCGGGCGGCTGGCGCGCGTCGATCCGGGCAACGGGGAAGCGTATCGGTCCCGGCTCAAGGATTTCCAGACGCGATGGGCCGCGGCGACGGAGCGCTGGCGCGCACGCGCCGAAGGGCTTCGCGGCATGAAGGTCGTCGTCCACCACGCCGCATGGGTCTATCTACTCGGCTGGACCGGTCTGGATTTGGTCGCCAGGTTGGAGCGGATTTCCGGGGTTCCGCCGACGGCATCCCACCTGCGGGATGTCGTCGAACGGGTGCGGACGACCGATGCCGTCGCCATTCTGCTCGCGCCGCACGATCCGGTCGACGCCGCGGACTGGCTGTCGGAGCGGACCGGCGTTCCGGTCGTCGAGCTCCCCTTCACGGTCGGCGGGCAGGACGAGGCGGGCGATCTCTTCGCCCTGTTCGACGTCACGCTCGCGCTGCTGGAGAAAGCCCGCGATCGATCCTGAGCTGATCTTGATCGTCGGCCCGGCCTTCGCGGTCGGGCTGGTCGTCTCGGCGGTTCACGCCCCGTTCGGCATCGAAGTGCTGAAACGGGGAATCGTGTTCATCGATCTCGCGACGGCGCAGATCATCGGCTTGGCGATCGTCCTGCTCGGCCTGTTCTTCGACGAACCGTCCTGGTTTCTCCGCCAGACCGCGTCCTTCGGCACGGGGATCTGCGTCGCCCTGTTCTTCCGCTGGATCGAGCGCAGGACACCGGAGGAGCAGGAGGCGGTCATCGGAAGCTCCTTCATTCTCGCCGCCTCCGTGGCCCTGCTGGCGCTCGCCGACGACCCGCATGGCGGCGAGGCGTTGCAGCACCTGCTGTCGGGCCAGATCCTGTTCGTCTCGTGGGACGACATCGCCGCCTTCCTGCCGGTATACGCCCTGGTCGCGCTGGCGTGGGCGGGAGTTCCGCGACTGCGAAGCGGCATCGGCTTCTTCGTGCTGTTCGCGCTCGCGATCACCGCGTCGGTCCAGCTGGTGGGGGTCTACGTGGTGTTCGCGAGCCTCATCCTGCCCGCGCTCGCGGCGCGCTCGGGCGGCGGCTGGGAGCTGAAGCGGGCATTCGCGAGCGGCGCCGCCGCGGTGGTGGCGGGGGTGCTGATCTCGACCGCGGCCGACCTGCCCGCGGGACCGTTTCTCGTCGTCTGCTTCGCCGTCTCGGCGGTGGCGACGCGGCTCCTGCCGCGCCCTAGCGGCGGCGGGTGAGGATGGTCGAGCCGTCCTTGTCCGAAGGCGTCCAGGCAGCGGGATCAGCTCCGATCGAGCCTGCCGGCAGCGGGTTGAACGGCTACGTCCATGGCGTTCAGGAACGCCCGGCCGATCAGCTCCAGATTCCGCACCAGCTCGATGCGTATCGCGGCGCCGGCCATCTCTGCGTCGGTCAGGATATGTCCGATGAGTCCGCAGCCATGCGCAAGGGCGACGATCACGATATCTCTCGGGTCCGGGATCGTTTCGCTCAGCAGCGTCTCCCGGATCCGCCGGATCAGATCGCGCTCCGCCTCCTCGTTCGCGAGCGGATAATGCCGCGTTCCGAAAATCCGCAGGACGCGGTCGTCGCTGAGCCGCAGGACGCCGTTGCCGACCAGCCGCGCCAGCGCCGTTTCCCGGATTTCGTCGGCATGGTGGGTCGCGCGCTCCACCCAGTATAGGGCGTCGTGCTCCCGGCTCGCTTGCGCGATCTCGGAGAGCATCGGATCGAGCAGCGCATCCCCCACCGGGGACGAGTCGATCAGGAACAGCCGCCGGGCGTCGGTGTCGATGCGGTTCTCCAGCGCGAGGTCCATCAGCACCGCGGCGCCGAGGGCGTAGCGGACCAGCCATTCCGGCGCCCGCGACAGCGCCCCGTCCTCGTCGCGGAGCAAGAGCAGAAACTCTTCGGCGAGTCTCATCGTCCGGCGCCCTAAGCGAATGCCGCCGACAGGAGGTAGTAGAACGCGACCGCAAGCACCGCGCCCACGGGAAGCGTCACGACCCAGGACACCAAGATGGTGCGGACCACACCGAAGTCGAGAGCGCCCATCCCCCGGGCGAGGCCGACCCCCATCACGGCGCCCACGAGAGTCTGGGTGGTCGAAACGGGAAGCCCGGTGCCGCTTGCCACCACGACCGTCGACGCGGCGGCGAATTCGGCGGCGAATCCGCGGCTCGGCGTAAGCTCGGTGATCTTCCTCCCGATGGTCGCCATGACCCGGTAACCGAAGGTCGCCAGGCCGATCACGATGCCCGCCGCGCCGATCAGCAGGATCCACACCGGCACCGCCGACTTGGCGGCGACCCCGCCCGTGGTCACCACGCCGACGATCGCCGCGACGGGTCCGATCGCATTGGCGACGTCGTTGGAGCCGTGGGCAAACGCCATGCCCGACGCGGTGACGATCATGAGGATGCCGAACACCTTCTCGACATCGGTGAAGCGCGACTGCCCCCCGGTGGAAGATTCGAGGCTCTCGAAGCTCAACCGGTCGATGACCAGACGGCTGGCGACGGCCACCGCGGCGGCCGCGACCACCGAATACAGGAGCGCCATCGGCATGCTCAGCTCCATGCCGACATGCTTCA
>JAPPHW010000406.1 GCA_028820945.1 Defluviicoccus sp. | reverse complement strand
GCAATATCCGCCAAATCACCCCTCGTCGGTGGGGAAAACGTTAAAGATGGGCTAGGCCCTGGCCGGGAAAGTCGTACGGAAGGCCTGGCGGGCGATCTTTCGCCCGCATCTCAGCCCTTCCTCGTTGTCCATCGCCCAGTGCACGCCTCCGTAGAGGCGGCTCATCCCGTTTTCCTCGGCTACATGGCTCAGGCTCGTCCAGTGCCGCGTGACGCCCCGCAATTGCGGCCACAACACCAGATCGGGCGAGCGGCCGGAGAACGCCACGTCGTCGCGCCCGTATATCAGGGCAATCATCTCGGCGGCGGCGGCGCCGAAGGTGGAGTGGCCCGACGTGTAGGCGGGGAACTCGGGAGCCGGAATGTAGCTGTGCCAGCCCGGCTGTGCCCGCACCCGCGGGTCCGGGTTGCCGAACGCCGATGCGCGGACGCGAATGGCGCTTTCCGGCCGGACGATGTCGTGGTGGTACTTGTTGTCCCACGCGCAGATCGAGGCGTCGCACTGTGTCATGCCGACCAGGGCGAACGCGCGGGCAAGCTCGATGAAGCTTAGTCCGCGATGCTGCAGGACCTGCGTGGCGATATATATAAAATGACCCGGGACCGTGACGCCCCAGGGTCCGTCTTCCCAGAAGATCGCGATCTCCGACTGGTCTTCTGTACGGATTGTGCTGTCCATCCCGCCGAGGCGGCGGATCGTGTCGAACTCCTCGGCGAATTCCGGACTCGCGGGGTCGTAAAATGCTGGCACCCGGAACTGCGACCCGCTGGTCATGGTCCACGGCTCGATGTGTCCGTGGCCGGGGAAGAGTCCCCGGTCGAAGGATGCGAAGGCCGGGCCCGGCGAGGTGCCGTAGAACGGGCCGGTCGGCCGCCAGCGCAGCAAATCCGTGCGCCGCGGATAGCGGTCGAGATAGTAGTTCACCTTGCTGGGTTCGGACCCGTCGCCGGTCCGCATTTCCAGCACGCGCCGGCCGACGCTCCGGCCCCACTCGACGCCGAGCGTCTTGGCTTCGCTGCCGGGAAAACGGTTCAGAAAAGCGATCCGTTCGAAGAGGAACGGTTGCTGGAACGCTTCGGCGGCGGCAATCGCGAAGGCGACCCCGTAGGCGACCTCCGGGTCCGCGGCGCGCGGGCCGGGTCCGATGCCGTACGGCTCGTCATAGGCCTGGACGATCCCGTTCGCCGCGAGAAACCCGGCCGCGGTGGTGAGGCCCAGATTGTAGGCCGTCCGCGGCGTCAGAAGCCGCTGGTCGCGCACCTGTTGAAGCGCCGTGTCTATCCAGTGGGAAACCGTGTTGCGATTCTGCGGTTCGAGAACCTGATTGAGATAGGATGAACGATCGTCCGGTGGGCCGACGCATCCTGCCGACGGTAATGCCGTCGCGGCCGTGGCGGTTGCAAGGAACTGCCTTCTCGAATACTCCACGAATGCTCCTTTCTCTGGCGTTCGAACTTTCTGGGGGAAGAACGGTGAAACGTCTTGCGCCCGGTACGGTTGAAGTGGACGGCGACCGGGTCGGATCGAACTCCCGCCGAATGGAGCGGAGTTTCCGGCATGCTGGAACCGGTTCTTGCGGCGATGGAGTGGTGACCGGGGTCGTCATGCCCAAGTCGTCACGCAATGCGTACAAGCGCGTCTATCTTTCGTTCTTGAGTCGAATTTCGGGCAGGAATCTACAATTTGGGGATGCGGTGAATACTCAACCCAGCATTGCTTGTGCAAATGAATAATTGTGTGGCCTATCATCACTCCGAATGATGGCGGTATAAGAAATCAATGCCGAACTCTTGGACGAAATCTTGTCCGGGATGTATCCGGAGAGAGAATTTTCGCCGGGCCGGCCCCCGTTGGATTTCTGGAGGTCTCCAGCGCGAAAATCGCCGACGACAGGGGTTCGCGCGCACCGCCCATGGAAAGGGGGCCGTAAGATGCTCTTTCTGATCGTCAACATCGACAAGCCCGGCCGCAATGACGTGCGCCTCGCCAACCGGCCGGCCCAGCACGACTACATCGAGGGGTTCCGCGACCGCATCAAATTTGCCGGCCCGACGGTCACCGACGACGGGTCGATGTCGACGGGCAACATGTTCGTGATCGAGGCGGAGTCCTACGACGAGGTGCTCGCCTTCGCGCGGGACGACCCCTATTACAAGGCGGGGCTTTTCGACACCACCCTGATCCGCCCGTGGAAATGGACCTTCAACGAGCCTCCCGACGCGGCCTGATTCGATCCTCCGGCGACGCACGGACCGGCACTCGATGTTCCGCAGGCTGAGGCGCCTTGCGCGGCGCGCCATCGCCAGGTCGTGGCGGCTGTCCAGGCTCTGGTACCGCTTCCACGGGTTGCCGCTCGACGGCGCTCCGGACGAGGAGGTCTGGTATTTCGCGTTCGGGTCCAACATGCATGATGACGTGTTTCGCGGCCGTCGCCGCATGCGTCCCCGCGAATGGCGCGTCGCCCGGATCGCCGGCTACCGTTTGCGCTTCAACCTGGAAGGACGGCCGAGAGGCAGGTCCGCGCCGGCCAATATCGAGGCGTGTGCGGGCGAGGAAGTCTGGGGCGTGGCCTACCGGATCACGAGGCGCGAACTCCTCAGGCTGAACGGCACCGAAGGCATACCGGGCGGGTATTACCGGCCGGTATGGCTCGACGCGGAGGATACCGACCGTCGGCCGGTGCACGCGGTCGCCTACGCCGCCCGGGGCGGCGAGACCGACGGCAACCCGTCGCTCCGCTATATCGCCCTCCTGCGCGAGGGCGCCCGCGCGCACGGCCTACCGGACCGCTGGATCGAAAAACTCGAGCGCATCCGCCCGGCCGACCACGATGGGAAAGGGTAAGAGCGGTCGCCCTCCCACCGTCATGCCGGGACTCGTTCCGGGCATCCGCGCGGTGCCGCATCGAGGCATGAACGGGAACGCCGCACCGGACGACTCGCGCGCGCGCCCTTCGAGCCGCGCGGCCGCGCGGCGCACGCTCGTTGACAGCGCACGGGGCGGTCCATTGAATCGACCCCCAACCCGTTGACCGGCAACGCGAAACGCAGTTCGGGTACGGCTTGCGACAGAACGGAATTACCGAACGGGATCGGAACCATGAGTGCGGCTCTCCGAATGGTGCACGGCGTGACCCACCACGAACCGGCGCGCGCCCACGCCGGCTACACGCTGTTCGCGCCGATGTACGGCCGCAACGTGTGGCTGATCGACATGTGGGGCGCCATCGTTCAGCGCTGGCGGACCGAAAACCTGCCCGGAAACTACGGCGAGCTGCTGCCCAACGGCAATCTGCTGTTCGCCGGGCGCACCCTGCCGGCCGCGATCCCCGAGTTCGCCGGCAACGGAGGCCAGATCGTCGAGCTGGACTGGGACGGCAACGCGGTCTGGGAGTACCGCGACCCCCATCTCAGCCACTGTTTCGCGCCGCTCCGCAACGGCAACCTGCTGGTGAACAAATGGCGCAAGGTCCCGCGCGAGATCGCCGCGCGGGTCCGGGGCGGCCAGCCCGGCACCGAGCTTCGCGGCGAGATGTACGGCGAGGCGGTGCAGGAGATCGACCGGGACGGCGCGGTCGTCTGGGAGTGGCTCACCTTCGAGCACCTCGACCCGGAGCGCGACGTCATCGGTCCCTTCCACCCCCGCGACCGCTGGACCAACCTCAACTCGCTGGAGGAGATGCCGGACGGGCGCATCCTAGTGAGCTTCCGCGTGATCGACACCATCGCCATCGTCGACCGGGAAACCGGCAACATCGACTGGCGCTGGGGGCCGGGCACGATCGCCGGTCAGCACCACCCGACCTGGCTGGAGAACGGCAACGTCCTCGTATTCGACAACGGCGCGCACCGGCGCTACACGACGATCGATTTTTCCCGGGTGCTGGAGGTCGATCCCCGCACCGGCGAGATCGCGTGGGAATACAAGGAAAACCCGGTCCACGACTTCAAGAGCTTCATCTGTTCCGGCGCCCAGCGCCTGGATAGCGGCAACACGCTGATCTGCGAATCCACCAGGGGCCGGCTCTTCGAGGTCACAAGCGAGGGCGATATCGTGTGGGAGTTCGCGAGCCCGTTCTATTACGAGCACCCTGTGTTCGGGATTAACAACATGATCTTCCGCTGCTTCCGCTACGACGCGAGCCACCCAGGCATCGCGGGGGCGGACCTGGACCCGGGGCGCTATGAGGATTTCAACGCCCTCATGCCCCGGCGCTTCGTGCGCAGCCCGCGCGGCAACGAGGCGCTGGCCGCCAGCTACGCCACGGGCGCGCTGATCCGCGGCGGGCATTAGGGCCTCGCCGATCGCGAGAACCCTCCCCCGCCGAGAGCGCGTCGGGGTGAGGCGGGACCTCCGGTAACCGGATACGATCGCGGCCGGTCGATAACCTCTTGGTCCGGCCGCGGAGTCCGTTTAGCCTGACGCTATGAATGCCGATGTCGAGAACCTGGTGCTGGAACAACTGCGGGCGATCCGCGGCAAGGTCGACAAGATCGACGACGATCTTTCCGATCTCCGTCAACGCGTGTCTTCTATCGAGCAGCACCTGGCCGGCATGCAGCGCGACGTCGCGAACATCCACGAACGCCTCGACCGTCAGGGTGATCGGTTGGATCGCATCGAACGCCGCCTCGACCTAGCCGACGCTCCCGCGTGAACCCCGGCCCCGGCCACCTGCCGGCCGATCCATGACCTGTAACCCATCTTCCGGTCCGTACCGGAAGTCCGCCGGTCAGGCCGCAGTCGTTGTCGTCAGGCGGAGGCCAACGGCTCCGACGGCGATCAGCGAGATGAAGACAAGCTGAACCGCCCCGAGCCGCTCCTGGAAGACCGCGAAGCCGATCAGGGTCACCGCCAGGATGCCGATGCCTGCCCACAAGGCGTAGGCGACGCCGACCGGGACCGTCTTGAGCGCCGGCGCGAACGCCCAGAAGCAGCAGATGTAGCAGAGGATCGAGAGCGCTCCCCAGTGCCACTTCTCGAATCCGTTCGACAGCTTGAGGAAGACCGTGCCGACCACCTCCAGCGCGATGGCGACCGTCAGAAACATCCAGGCACTCATCGCATCGGACCTCCGCTCATCCCGGCGGGGCACTATAGGGCACGACCGGCGATTGCGCCCGCCGGCCGGCCGGCCCTCTCCCGACTCCTCCCGCAAGCGGAAGGGCAGAAGGTAAAGGGGGGATACCGGAGTCGCGCGGCAGGCGAGGCGCGTTCGGTTCGAAGGGTCGTGTCAGCCCCCGCCCGCCGCCTCCGCAGCCGCGTCGGGAATCGGGCGGCTGGTTACCACCTCGTCGATCAGGCCGAATTCCTTCGCGTCCTCGGGCGCGAGGAACTTGTCGCGCTCCATCGCCTCCTCGATCGTGCCGATGTCCTGGCCGGTGTGCTCGACATAGATCCGGTTGAGGCGACCGCGGAGCGTCAGGATCTCGCGCGCGTGGATCTCGATGTCGGTCGCCTGGCCGGAGAACCCGCCCGAGGGCTGGTGGACCATGATCCGCGCGTGCGGCAGCGAATAGCGCTTGCCCTTGGCGCCGGCCGACAGCAGCAGCGAGCCCATCGACGCCGCCTGGCCGATGCAGACCGTCGAGATCTCCGGGCGGATGTACTGCATGGTGTCGTAGACCGCGAGCCCCGAGGTCACCAGCCCGCCCGGCGAGTTGATGTAGAACGCGATGTCCTTGGTCGGGTTCTCGGATTCGAGATAGAGCATCTGGGCGCAGATCAGCGAGGAGACCGCATCGTCGACCCCGCCGATCAGGAAGATTATCCGCTCCTTGAGTAAGCGCGAGAAGATGTCGTAGGCCCGCTCGCCCCGGTTGGTCTGCTCGACCACCATCGGGACGAGTGCGTTCATGGTCGCGTCGTCGCGGTGCATCATGCCGGCCGGATCCCTTTCGTCGATCGGTCTATTCCGCCGTGTCCCCGCCCTCTTCCGGCTCCGCCGCGAGCTCGTCGATCCCGACCGTCCGGTCGGTCACCTGGGCCATTTCCACGATGAAATCGACCACCTTGTCCTCGAAGATCGGCGCCTGCAGCGACTGCATCGCTTCCGGGTTGTTGCGGTAGAACTCGTAGATTTCGGCCTCGCGCCCCTGGAACATCCGCGCGTGTTCGGCCAGGGCGCGGGACAGCTCGTCCTCGGTCACGCGGATGTTGTTGGTCCGGCCGACCTCGGACAGGAGCAGCGCGAGTCGCACCCGGCGCTCCGCGATGCCGCGATAGCGCTCCCGGAGCGCGTCGTCGGTGAGCGCCTTGTCCTCGTCGTCGAGATCGTCCTTTTCCTTCGCCTCCTCGATCTGGGTCCAGATGGTCTCGAACTCCTGCTCGACCATGCCGGGGGGAAGCTCGAAGCTCTGCGATTCGGCGAGCTTGTCGAGCAGCGAGCGCTTGAGCCGGTCGCGCGCGATACGCTCGTACTGGCCCTCGATCTCGCCCCTGATCGTCGCCTTGAGGGAGTCGAGGTCGTCGAACCCGACATGCTTGGCGAGATCGTCGTCGACCAGGGTCTCATCCGGGCTGCGGAGCTCCTTGACGGTGACCGCGAAGCTCGCCGCCTTGCCCTTGAGTCCGTCGTTCGGATAGTCCTCCGGAAAGTCGATTTCGACGGTCTTCTCGTCGCCCGATTTCACGCCGAGGAGCTGTTCCTCGAAACCCGGGACGAATTGGCCCGAGCCCAGCCTCAACACGAAGTCCTCGGCGGCGCCGCCCTCGAAGGGCTCGCCGTCGATGCTGCCGACGAAGTCGA
>JAPPHW010000354.1 GCA_028820945.1 Defluviicoccus sp. | reverse complement strand
CGGGATGCATATCGGCGTGTGCGAGGCCGTCAATCTCGCCTGGAAGCTCGCCGCCATGCTCGATGGGTGGGGCGGCGGCGGACTCCTCGACTCCTACCAAACGGAATCGAAGCCGATCGCCGAACGCATCGTGGAACTCTCGACCCGGACCTACGACGCTCTCGCCGCGTTGCCCGGCCCGGAGGCGTTCCGCCGGGCGTTCGAAGACGATCCCGGGATCCTGCTCGCGCTCACCCTGCCGGAGCAGCTCCGCGCGCAATTCTGCTACGAAGGATCGCCGATCTGCGTGCCGGACGGGACGCCGCCGCCGGAAGGCGCGGACGAGCTGCTTCCCTCGGCGAGGCCGGGGACCCGCGCGCCCCACTGCTGGATCGGCGAAGGGCGGTCGACGCTGGACCTGTTCGGCGGCGGTTTCGTGCTGGTCCGTTTCGGTGCCGGGCCGCCCGACGTCGCGCCCGTCGTTGCGGCCGCGGCCGGGGCGGGGGTTCCCCTGGAGGTCGTCGATATCGACCGTCCGGAGGCCGCGGATCTCTACGGCCAGCGCCTGATCCTCGTCCGCCCCGACGGCCATGTCGCGTGGCGGAGCGATGTGCCGCCGCTCGACCCGGCCGCGCTGATCGACCGCGTGCGAGGCGCGGCGTGAACGCAACTTGAGACGAAAAAGGCGGAGGGACCGAAATGGGACTCGGGATTCGCTTCGACGGTTTCGACCATCTCTCCGACTCGCTCGAAATCGTCCGCAAGGCGGAAGAGGCGGGCGCGGACCGGATCTGGATGGCGGAGCACCTGGGCTACCGCGAGGCCGTCGTCGCCTGCATGGCCTACGCGATGTCGACCGAGACGGCGACGGTGATCCCGACCGCTGTCAGCCCCTATCTCTGGCACCCCACCCCGACGGCGATGTCGCTGGCGACCCTGGCGGATGTCGCGCCCGGGCGCGTCGGAGTCGCGGTAGGCGTCGGCAACCCGCTGTTTCTCGGCGAATCCGGCGTGGAGCCCGTCAAGCCGCTTCGCGCGGTCCGCGAATTCGTCGAATGCCTGCGCGCGCTGTGGACCGGCCAAGCGGTCGACTATGACGGTGACTTCTTCCGGCTCTCCGGCGCCCGCATGTCCTTTTCCCCGTTGCATCCGATCCCGATTTACATAGCGGCGACGGGCCCCCAGATGCTGCGGCTCACCGGGCGGATCGCGGACGGGGTGGTGCTGTCCGGCGGGCTCACCGTCCCACACGTGAATTACAGCCTCGGACGGATCGCCGAGGGCGCGCGGTCGGCGGGCCGCGACCCGGCGGAGCTCCGCAACGCGGCGTTTCTCTATTTCTCGGTCTCCGCCGACGGGCGCGAGGCCGTCGATTTCCTGCGCGGGCGGCTCGCCTTTCTCTTCCGCAACCGCGCGATGGCGGAAAACATCCGCTCCTCCGGCCTTCCCATCGACCACGAGGCGATTATCGCCGCCGTCGCCGAACGGGACATGGAAACGGCGAAGAGCCTCGTTCCCGAGGATGCGGTGGACGCGTTCGCGGTCGGCGGCACGGCGCGGAACTGCCGGGACCGGCTTGCCGCCTATCTCGATACGGGCGTCACGGAGCCGGTCATCCAGATCAGCGGGTCGCCCGAGGGTCGGGCGCTCGCGTTCGACGTGTTGCGGGAATTCTCGGGCGGTTAACCGCTGAAGTCTTCGGCCTCCAGCCGTCCCGCGTCGAGCAGCTGCGCTCTCGCGAGCGCTTTCCAGTCGGCCCGCATCATGAAGCCGGGCACCGAGTGGCAGCGCTCCTCGGAGACGCGAAGTATTTCCTCGTCCGACAGCGACAGATCGAGCGGCCAGGCGCTCGGCGCCGGGGTGTACCAGTCGGACTCCCGGCTGAGCTCGATGACGTTGCCCTCGGGATCGTTGCAGTAGAGCGAGAAGGAATTGCCGTGATCGACGGGGCGGTAATCGTCGACCTCCGGATGGGCGTACATGCGGTCGCACGCGCCGCGGAGCGCCGGGATCGACGGCACCCGGAAGGTCACCTGGTTGATGCTGCTCGGCACGTCCGCCGGGCGTCCCGCGGCCAGCACGATCTGGGCGATCTGGCCCGGATCGCGGGTGAGGTAGACGACATCGGCCGCCGGCACCTCGCCCACCCCCGGCCGCCGGCCGCGCCCGGTGACGAGGTACCCCAGCTCGTCCACGTAGAACGACGCGAGCGCGTCGAGGTCGATCGCCTCCATGCCGATGCGGAACATCGAAACGGACGGAAACGGCGCGGATCGGGCGGTATCGAAGTCGTTGCGGAACACCGGTCCGGCGCCCGCCGGAGCGGGGCCGACCGAGGGCGTCGCCTGCCGCTGCAGCTTGCCGCTCGCGGCCAGCGCGGTCTCGATCTCCGCCCGCCACGACCCGCGGTCGCGGAAGCCTTCCAGACCCTTGCAGCGATCCAGCGTCGTCGAGCGGATCGTTTCGTCGTCCGCTTCCAGGTCGAGCGGCCAGGCCTGGGGCTGCGGGACGAACCACCCGGTGTCGACGTCGATCGTCACCGGAATCCCCGTCGGGTCCCTGAAATGGAGCGTCCAGGACACGCCGTGGTCGACCGCCGTGACGCCGGTCACGCCCGGCTCCCCCGCGAGCAGGGACGCGATGCGCTTGAGCTCTTCCAGGCTCGGCGCGAGGAAGCCGAGATCGGCGACGGTCGTCGGATGCGCCGGATCGCGCCCGCTGATCGCGACCAGCTGGTGATGCTCGAACGGGCGGCGGGTCATGAAGCAGATCCGTCCGTCGCCGAGCCCGCCATGATCGCTGATGCCGAAGCCGAACGCGTTCGTCCAGAAGTCGACGGCACGGTCGTAGTCGTCGGTGTAGTAGCCGAAATGGCTGAACACGAGCGGCGGCGCGGTTGGGTCGTTGGATGCCATGGTCTCGGCCTCTCTTCGCCGTCTACGCGACCGTGGAAGCAATCCATCCCGGTCGGAATTTCATTGCTCTCACGTTTGAATGAGGATGCCGCCACTTTTCGGAGCCGGCAAGTCGATTGCCCAGAATGACCTGTGGGCTCCGCCCCCCGATGTCTCTACTGTCTGACGCAGTAACCGCCGAATCTGCTAACCAGGGAGTAGCATGTGCTATGAGCGTACCCACAGCGGTGCTGACCGTTGATCACATGGCAATAGTTCGGCCGACTGGGCACGTGCGTCCTGGGAGTGTGGCAGTGATAGTCACCGGTTCTGCGGTTCGTGTGACAGCCTGCCGCGTTCGTGCCCCCGCTATGACCGACGGCCTCGGCAACAGTTAGTATCAGTAATACAACCGCAAGGACAACTGCTAGTGAAAAATTTCGATCAAGAATATATTTCATGATTATTCAACAATCTGGAAATAAAGGGATGGAAATACTGAAAACGAAAATAACTGTAGTGATTGGCCCGATCAACTACCGCTCTGCGAATTACTTTCTGAGGGAAGGCCGTAAATCGACCTCATCGAAAGGGAATCCATGACGGTCGAGCGGATCGCGATTTTCGGCGCCGGCGGGGGCGGCACGTCGGCAGCGGCGCATCTGACGACGCTCGGGTTCGAGATCCGGCTCTACAGCCAGGACGCGGATGCGCTGGCGCCGCTCCAGGAGATCGGCGGCATCCACTACACCGCCCCGTTCGGGGACGGGTTCGCGCCGATCCCCTTGATCACCGGCGACGCCGAAGCCGCGATGGACGGCGCGGAAATCGTGATGATCGTGAGCCCCGCCCATCTGCACGAGAAATGGGTTTCAGCGGCGGCGCCTCACCTGACCGAAGACCAGGTGCTCTTCGTCTCGCCCGGTCACACGCTTCTGCTTATCCCGCACGTGCTGCGGGAGCACGGCATCGAGCATCCGGTGTTCTGCGAGACCGCGACGCTGCCCTATCTCTGCCGCCGCATCGAACCGACCAAATGCCGGATTTCGCGGGTATCGGATTTCATGGTCTTCGGCGGTTTTCCCGGAAAGGAGACCGGGCGGCTCCACGAGGTGGTGAAGACCGTCTACCCGTCCGTCCAGCCCTTCGCCAACGTGCTGGAGACGGTGTTCCCCTACGGCAACGCGATCCACCACCCGCCCGCCGTCTTGTGCAACGCGGGGCGGATCGAGGCGACCGGCGGAGACTTCCGGCACTATTACGACGGAATCACGCCCTCGGTCGGGCGGCTGATCGACGCCGTCGACCGCGAGCGCCTCGCCGTCGCCGAGGCGCTCGACGCGAAAACCATGCCTTTCGTCGAGCTGTTCTGGCGGATGGGCTACACCACCGACGAGGCCGGCGCCTCCGGTCTCTCCTACGAGGCCTTCCACCAGAGCGAGCCCGACAAGTGGATCATGGCGCCCACAAGCCTCCGGCACCGATACCTGCTGGAGGACGTGCCCTACGGCCACCTGATCTATTCCGAGCTCGGGCGCGTCGCGGGCGTGCCGACGCCGATCATCGACCACGTCATCCACCTCGCGTCGGTGATCATGGAGCGCGACTTCCGTTCCGAGGGGCTGACGCTCGCGAGGATGGGCCTCGCCGGCATCGACCGGGACAGCTTTCTCCGCCTGTTGGAGCACGGGTTCCAAGGCGATCCGCCTCGACCCGAGCGGTAGCAATTGGTATTGGTTGCCGAGGCGTGCGGCGCGTCCGCGATCCGACCGCAGGCCCGGCGACCGGGGGTAATGGTGGCACAGCGGAGCGATAGGGCGGGGCGCGGACGAACGCCGGCCTGGCGCCGGAACGCGTCCCGAGCGGCTGGAAGATGAAGCTCGTGCGGGAATTGAACGCCACCGGACTCTACGTCGGCGCTAGTCGGGTGTTTGAGACATGAACCCCAAGCTGTCGGTTCCGAAGACCGAACTGGCCGTTTTCTGTCGGGCGCACGGGATCCGGCGGCTGGCAATCTTCGGCTCGGCGTTGCGGGACGATTTCGGTCCCGAGAGCGATGTCGACGTGCTGGTCGAGTTCGTGCCCGACCGCGTGCCTGGCCTGCTGGGCATCGCGGGGATGGAGATCGAGCTATCGACGCTGTTTTCGGGTCGCAAGGTGGACCTGCGCACCCCCGAGGATTTGAGCCGCTATTTCCGCCAGGAAGTCCTCGACACGGCGGAAGTCCAGTATGCGCAGGCACGATGAGAACCGATTGAGGCACATGCTGGACGCCGCGCGCGAAGCGGTGTCCTTCGCGCGGGGACGAACGCGTGGCGATCTGGACACCGACCGCCAACTGGTCCTTTCGCTGGTCAAGGATATCGAGATTGTCGGAGAGGCGGCGACCCGTGTTTCGGAACCTGCGCGCCGGCGTTTGCCGGAGATGCCGTGGGAGCGGATCGTCGGGATGCGCAATCGGCTCGTGCACGCCTACTTCGACGTTAACCTCGATATCGTCTGGAAGACGGTAAGGGAGGACTTGCCGGCGTTGATTGCCCTGCTTGAACCCGCCATCCCGCCCGATCCGCCGGAGGCGGATTAGCCGTCCGGGCGACCGTCGGGCCGCCGATCGTCGATTGTCCCTACCGGGAGCCGGCGCGGGTTTGACCTTCGCCCGCCGATCCGCGATCTTCCGGCCCGTCACGCCGGGACCGGGCGCGTCCGCCCGCCCGCGGAACGGCCTTCCCGCCTTCATTCGGAGACGCGACGATGGGCGAAGCGCGCAACGTTCTTTGGATCATGGCCGATCAACTGCGCTGGGATTATCTGTCCTGCTACGGCCATCCCCATCTGCACACGCCCCATCTCGACCGGCTGGCCGGGCGCGGGGTCCGGTTCACCAACGCCTACGTGCAGTCCCCGTTCTGCGGCCCGTCGCGCATGTCGTCCTATACCGGGCGCTATTGCCGTTCGCACGGGGTGACCTGGAACGGCTTTCCGCTGCGCGTCGGCGAGCCGACGCTGGGCGACCATCTGCGCGAGATCGGCGTCACGCCCGCGCTGGTGGGCAAGACCCACATGATCCCGGACACGAGCGGCATGGAATGGCTCGGGATCGATCCCGAGTCCGCCATCGGCGTCCACATCTCCGAGTGCGGCTTCGAGCCGTTCGAGCGCGACGACGGGCTCCACCCCTACGGCCCGCTCGACCCCGACCCGGACTACAACGACTGGCTGAGGGAGCGCGGGGTGAACGCGCCCAACCCGTGGGAGGAGCACGCCAACGCGGCGATCGACGCGGACGGCGAGCGCCGTTCCGGCTGGCTGCTCAAATACGCCAACCTGCCCGCGGACATCGCCGAGGAGCATTCCGAGACGCCCTATATGACCGGCCGCGCCATCGACTTCATGGACCGGGCCGGCGATGAGCCCTGGCTCTGCCACCTCTCCTACATCAAGCCGCACTGGCCCTATATCGTCCCCGCGCCCTACCACGACATGTACGGAAGCGAGCACGTCCTGCCGGCGGTCCGCACCGATGAGGAGCGCGAGACCGACCATCCGGTGTTCCGCGCCTATATCGAATCGCGGGTCTGCCGCACCTTCTCGCGCCAGGAGGTGCGCGAGCGGGTGATCCCGGCCTATATGGGCCTGGTCAAGCAGATCGACGACCAGATGGGACGCCTCTTCGCCTGGATGGAGGAACGCGGGCTGATGGAGAACACGATGATCGTGTTCACCTCGGACCACGGCGACTATCTGGGCGATCACTGGATGGGCGAAAAGGACTTGTTCCACGACGCCTCGGTGAAGGTGCCGCTGATCGTCTACGACCCGCGCGACGAGGCGGACGCCACGCGCGGCATGGCGCGGGACGAGCTCGTCGAATGCATCGACCTCGCGCCGACCTTCCTCCGCTATCACGGCGGGCGCGACCTGCCGCACATCATCGAGGGCCGCGCGCTCGACCCGCTGCTGCATTCG
>JAPPHW010000218.1 GCA_028820945.1 Defluviicoccus sp. | reverse complement strand
CGGAAGCGCCCAGCACGGTGTTGAAGCTCAGCCCGAAGAGCTGGATGTCCTCGGCATATTCGAGGAAGTAGTTCCCGCCCTTCCCGTACCGGTCGACCGCGACGGCGGCGGCGATGCCTTGGAGTGCCTCGCCGACCTGTTGTTGGGTCGCCTGTGCCGCATGTTGTTGAGGAATCAATCCGGCCATGACCGCGTTCTGGACTTGCTGAGTGACCTGCGCGGCTACGGCATTGAAGGTATGGGAGCCTTGGGCGGTTGCCGCGCCCGCCGCCATGAGACCCGCGGTAATGCTGTTCGCGTCGGCGGTTCGCGCGCCGACCGTGGGCAGCCTGCTGTGATAGTTGATGAAATAGAAGCCGAACTCGGTCTGGTTCAGATCCTCGGCGAGGTAACGGGTCGCCAGCCCCCACTGGCCCGAGTCCGGGGGCGCGCGGTCGGGGCCGCGCCGGACGCCGGCGAAGTCTTGGTCGGACGAGATCGGGGCGGTCGCTCCCAATGCCATTGCCACCGGGTTCGCTCGCCCCAATGCGGCGAGGTCCGCATCGATAGCCATCGCCAGCGGACCGAATGGATGGCCGTCATCCCTGCCGCCCGTGAGGTCGCTCACCACCGCCTTCCTGGCCCCCGGCCCCGCGTAGTCGGTGGTGGAGAAATAGCTGCCGACCGGGTCGATGTGGGTCTCTTCCCAGACGAACTGGTAGAACCCCGCGACCGAGAGCGTATCGGTGGGGGCAATTTCGGCCGAGGCCATCCAGACCGGAAGCAGCGCCTCGCGCAGCTCCGCCCCAGGCAGCCTGAGCTTGCTCACGTCGAACGGGTTGATCGCGTTGATCCCGTTCGGGATGAAGGTGCTTTCCCCCCAGTTGAGCACATGCTTGCCGAGCCTGAGGTCGACCGCCGCGTCGCCGACCTCGAACGGGGCGGTGACGTAGGCGTCGAGCACGCCGATGTCGCTGCCGACCCGTTCCTTCGCCGCTTCGCTCAGCCCGGTGCGTTCCCGCTCGCCGTCCCGGTTCTCGAAGTCGATGAAACCGGTGGTCCGCACGAACGCGCCGAACCGGTCGGCCCGGATGTCGAGGTCGGTGGTGAACTTGGAGACGTTGCTGACGATGCCGCGGTCGTAGTTGAGATTGCCGTCGTTGCTGTTGGTCTTGCCGGCCAAGGTCTTGTCTCGGTCCTCGACGCGAAAGGTCATGCCGTGGGAGATGGTGGTGTCCACGCTCCCCCGGAAGCCGCCGTCGCCGAACTCCACCGCGCGCGCCGGCGGCGCTTGCAAGAGTACGCCGAGAATCGCGGCGCCCACCGCTAGGGCGGCGGTATGGCACGGGCGGAGGCAGGTTTCGCTACGAGGCGACGCGCAACAGCCGGGTTCGGTCATTTTTTCGGCCCCCTGAACCGTCACAAACTCCTACACGCCGCCAAGTCTGTTCCCCGTGATATGCCGAAGTCAATATTTGGACATTCTTTTGCAATGAATGCGTGAATCCTTATCAAGTCTTTCGTCTATTACCGAACTATCCCTTTCGGGCAGCCAAATCGGGCCCGTTGCCGCATCGCGCGCGGAACGCGACGTATCGGCCCCCGCTGGACCGGGGCGCCCAACCGTGCGAGGCTAGCGATTCGCGGGGCGGTTGCGGGACCGGGTGCGATGAGGGACGTCGACACCGACCAGCGCACGAAGACGAAGACCGAAACGAAGACCGAGCGGCCGAAGCTGCACAAGGTCATCCTGCTCAACGACGACTATACGCCGCGCGAGTTCGTGATCCTGGTGCTGAGAGCGGTCTTCCGGATGGGCGACGACGAGGCCTATCGCGTGATGGCGACGGCGCACACCAAGGGCTCCTGCGTGGTCGCGGTCTATACAAGGGACGTGGCGGAGACCAAGGCGACCGAGGCGACCGATCTGGGGCGCGAGCACGGCCACCCGCTGATGTTCACCACCGAACCCGAGGAATAGGCCCGATGGACGGCGGCGGCAAACTATCAGTATACTGATCTTAATGGCGGCAAGCCCGCCCCCGAAGCGCGGAGATATCCGATGGCAGACATGGCAGTCGAGTTTTGCGGCGTCCCGTTCAAGAACCCGGTGGTGGTCGCCTCGCTCGAGACCACCAACAGCCCCGATCTGATGAAGCAGTGCTTCGACTACGGGGCGGCGGGCGCCATCGTCAAGACGCTGACCGACATGGAGGACATGGCGCGGCTCACGCAGAACTCGAAATACGCGATCCTGAACGACCGCGGCGACATCATCAAAGGCAAGGTGCCGCGCGACTTCGTGTTCTACAGCCGGTCGGGCTATTCCAGCACCTACTACAAGGACTGGATCCCCTATCTCAAGGAGGTCGGCGCCTACGCCGCCGAGCGCGGGGCGCATCTGATCGGCTCGGCCGGCGCCAAGGAGGTCGACGGCTGGAAGGACATCTGCCGCACCATCGAGGATTGCGCCCTCCCCATGGTCGAGCTCAATTTCGGCTGCCCGCACCCCGCTTTGATGCCGGGCGTGCATGGCGGCAGCATGATCAGCCAGGAAGAGGACATCGCCTTCGAGGTCACCCGCCAGGTGGTCGAGGCGGTCGACATCCCCGTCGTGGTCAAGCTCACCCCGGACCAGTCGCGCCCGGTCGAGATCGCCCGCGCGGTGCAGAAGGCGGGGGCGGCGGCGGTCACCGCGACCAACCGCCATACCGGCTTCGCGGTCGACATCGAGGCGGCGGAGCCGAGACTCGCCGGCACCGCCGGCATCGGCGGCACCTGGGTCAAGCCGCTCACGCTACGCTGGGTGCACAACATCTACACCCAGGTCGGCATCCCGATCGCCGGCACCAACGGCATCTTCGACCACCGCGACGCGGTCGAGTTCCTGATGACCGGCGCGAATGTGGTGGAGATCGGCTCGGTGCTGATGATCAAGGGCATGAAGTGGCTGCCCAACATCATCAACGGGGTCGAGCGCTTCATGGACGAGCACGGCTACCCGGACGTCGAGTCGATGCGGGGCATCGCGTCCCGGCGGGCGGCCAAGGACTATGCCGAGCAGTTCGCGCGCGACCGCGTGCACGCCGTGGTCAACGAGGACACCTGCCAGAACCCGAGCTGCACGATCTGCATCCAGATGTGCTTCTACGAGGCGCTGTCGCAGAGCCCGGCGGGGAAGGTGGAGGTCCACCCCGAGACCTGCATCGGCTGCGAACTCTGCATGGATGTCTGCCCGTTCGACTCGATCGCCATGCGGCTGACCGATGAGGCGCAGTTCGAGCAGGGCTTTTTCGACATTCCGGACGGCGTCTACGAAGGGCCGGAGAAGTTCGTCACCCAGCGCAACAACATGAAGACCATCGCCGCCAACAGCCCCAAGACGGCGGCCGAGGCGGCGGAGTAGAAGTACCGCAGGCCGGCGGAACCCGGGGGGAGTGGCGTCCGCGTCCTGGCTCGGCGGTATCGGGACCGCGCTCGGGCATCGCGACTACCGGGTCTATTCGATCGGCGCCTCCGCGTCGTTCGTGGGCACCTGGATCTACCGCACGGCGCTCGGCTGGCTCGCCTGGGAGCTCACCCGCTCGCCCGCTTGGCTCGGCATCGTGGTGTTCTGCGAGGTCGTGCCGATCATCGCGCTCACGCCGCTGACCGGGGCCGCGACCGACAGGTTCGGCGCATACCGGATCTTCCGGGCGGGCCAGATCTCGGCCTCGGGCATCATGGCGGCGCTCGCCCTCGCCACCGCGCTCGACCTCATGACCATCGAGGTCCTGCTGGCGCTGACCGTCCTCAACGGCGTCAACATGGCGTTCATGCAGCCCTCCTATTTCGCGCTGGTCGCCAATCTGGTGCCGCGCGAGGACCTGTCGTCGGCGATCGCCTTCCAGTCCTCCATGGTGCAGACCGCCCGCTTCGTGGGCCCGGCGATCGCCGGCGCGCTGCTGGTGTGGCAGGGCGCCGCGCTCGCCTTCGCGGTCAACGCCGCTACCTATGTGGGCATGGTCGCGGCGCTGCTCGCGCTCTCCTACCGCGACCCGGACAGGCCGGCCGGCGGCGGGGGCGGCCTGCTCGGCGACGTGGCGCAGGGGCTCCGATACGTCGCCCGTCACGAGACGATCCGAACGCTGCTCCTGATCACCGTCGCCTTCTCGATCCTGCTGCGCCCGGCGGTCGAGCTCCTCCCGGCGTTCGCCTCGGAGGTCTTCGGGCGCGGCGCGGACGGGCTGGCGACGCTGCTCTCCTCGGCCGGGGCGGGCGCGATCGCGGGCTCGCTCGTTCTCGCCCGGCGCGGCCGGACGCAGGGGCTCACCCGCCTGCTGGGCGCGACCGGCGTGCTCTGCGGCATCGCGGTGGCCGGCTTCGCCTCGACCGACGCGTTCTGGCTCGGCATCGTGCTGATGGCGGCCTACGGGCTGTTTTCCAACACGAACTCGATCTGCAGCCAGATTCTGATCCAGAATTGCGTCGACCCGGCGATGCGGGCCCGGGTGATGAGCCTCGTGGGCCTCACCTTCCGCTCGGTGCCGGCGGCGAGCGCGGCATTATTCGGCGGTCTCGCCTCGCTGTTCGGGCTCGGGCTTCCCATCGCCGTCGCCGCCTGCCTCGGCACCGTCGCCGGCCTTTGGACGCTCGGCCTGATCCGGAGCTCCCGCCTCGACGAACGCGCCGAGCGCCCGCCAGCCGGTTAAGCCGGCCTAGCGGCGGTGGCTGCGGTGGGGCCGCGGGTTCAGATCAGAATGTGTTCGCTTATGGTGGCGAGGCAGTTGCGCGCCACCGGTTTTCTCCGCCCTCTCTCGGTGAGCAATCCGCAATAATAATTGTCGAATTCGACAAAATCCTGCTGGAGCGGCACGAGGGTGCCCGTCTCGATATAGGGTTCGACGCAGCACCGCCAACCGAGCGCGATACCCTTTCCGGCGCTCGTCGCCTGCAAGACATCGCTGTAGCTTCCGAATTTCAGGATCGGGGGCAGTGGATCCGGCCGCTCCACGGAGTCGAACCAGTCATCCCATGACGCCCAGCCCCGGTCCGGAACCGCGAAGTCGAGAAGCGTCAGCCCGTCCCATCCGCTGACCGGGCCCTCCAGGGCCGTCGCGTTTTCCTTTGCATATTGGGGAGAGCAGACCGGTCTGACCGTCTCCTTCAATGCCATCATATCGGGACCGGCATCCTTCGCGTCCCAGGTGAACACCACATCGGCGTCAGGGTGACGCGGGGCATGGCGCGACTCGCGAGGGTAAAGCACAAAGCGGATCGCGTGATCGTCTCCGAGAGATCTTCGCAGCGCGTCGAGTCGCGGCATGAATACGAGTTGCCATGCATCGTGGGAACAAGCGATCGCGACATGCCTGTCGTTCGAGGCCCCGCCCGCTTCGACGACGGCGCGATCGATCGTCTGAAGCGCCTTGGCGACGGCGTCGTAGAGGTGGCTGCCCGCCTCGGTCAGGCGTACGCCGGTCCTCGACCGATCGAACACACGGGTCGAAAGCTGCCGCTCAAGTCTTGCTATGTGACGGCTTATGGCGGACTGGGAAGTCTGCAACTCTTCCGCCGCACGAGAAAAGTTGCCCAGACGGCCGGCACTCTCGAACGCGATCAGAGTGCTTGCCGCCGGGATGCGTACTCGGGAACGACCAACCATAGGCACACGGAGAGATGAAATATTCAAAAGTATTAATTCAATTTCATCTCAAAATTGACATGTTAGCATATCAATCCTATAGAGATTCGTATGCGTAAACAGTCTCAGTATTATAATGGGACTGCTCGTTGCACTTTGTAAACAATTTGTGATTGAGGCAGTCTCGATCTTCGGACGAACGGTTGAGCAGGCGCGGTCGACCAATCCGGGTGCGCCGACAACCGGGTTAAACGAACACCATCTGAGCGTCGGGCCCGGCGTCGTTGAGGAAGGTGACCGCGCCGGTCTCGCGGATGCCGAGATCGTCGCGGAGATCGTCGAGCGCGAGCCCGACGGCCCGGAGTCCGAGCTCGCAGACCGTGAAACGCACGTCGAGCTCGGCCGCCGCCGCAAGCAGTTCCTCGAGCGTGGCGAGCCCCTTCTCCCGCAACCCTCGCTCCGGCGCCGCCCAGTCTCCCAGCGCCCGGGCCGGACGCAGCGCGCGGCAGCCCTCCATGGTGAAGAACAGCGTCACCTCCCGGTCGATCGCCGCCGCCGCGCTCGCCATCACCAGCGCGTAATGGACCCGGTCAAAGGCGCCGGACTGCACGATTATCGAGAGCTTAGCCATCGCCGCAGGTCGCGCAGCGCGGATTGCGCTTGAGCGTCATCTTCCGGACCGTCGTGGTCAGCGCGTCGTAGATCAGCAAGTGGCCGGCGAGGCTCTCGCCGATCCCCATCGCCTCCTTGAGGATCTCGGTCGCCTGCAGCGAGCCCATCGTGCCGGCGAGCGCGCCGAGCACGCCGCCTTCGGCGCAGCTGGGGACGATTCCGGGCGGCGGGGGCGACGGGTAGAGGCAGCGATAACACGGCAGGGCCGGGTCGAGCCCCGACTTGAAGGTGGCGAGCTGCCCCTCGAAGCGCAGCAGGGCGGCGGCGACGAGGATCTTGCCGGCCGCATGACAGGCGTCGTTGAGCGTGAAGCGGGTCTCGAAATTGTCGCTGCCATCGGCGATCACGTCGTAGCCGGCAATCAGTCCGGCGGCGTTACCGGCATCGAGCCGGGTCCGGTGCGTCACCAGCCGGACCCCGGGGTTGACCGCCGCGACCGCCTCGGCCGCGCTGTCGACCTTGGGCATGCCGATCCGGTCCGTGGCGTGGATCACCTGACGCTGCAGGTTGGAAAGGTCGACCGCGTCGTCGTCGACCACCCCGATGGTGCCGATCCCGGCCGCCGCGAGATAGA
>JAPPHW010000015.1 GCA_028820945.1 Defluviicoccus sp. | reverse complement strand
GGTTTCGACGGCGACGTGCTGATCCTGTTCGGCGACACCCCGCTGCTCACCGCCGGGACGATCCGCCACATGCTCGACCTCCGGCGTTCGCCTGCCGATCCGGCGGTGGTCGTGCTCGGCTTCCGGCCGGCCGACACCGCCGAGTACGGGCGGCTGATCGTCGACGGGGCAGGCCGGCTCCAGGCCATCGTGGAACATCGCGATGCCGACGAGGAAACCCGCCGGATCGGGTTCTGCAACGCCGGAATCACGGCGGTCGACGGGCGTCGTCTGCTGTCCCTGCTGGAGGCGGTGGGCAACGACAACGCGAAGGGCGAGTTTTCGCTGACCGACATCGTCGAGATCGCCCGGTCGCGGGGGCTCGACTGCGCGGTCACCGAGGTCGCGGATCCCGACGAGGTCATGGGCGTCAACTCCCGAGCCGAGCTCGCGGTTGCCGAGGGCGTGTTCCAGCGCCGCGCGAGGGCGCGCGCGATGGCCCAGGGCGCGACGCTGATAGATCCCGATACCGTCTATTTCAGCCACGATACGGTTCTTGGACGCGATGTCGTCATCGGCCCGCAGGTGGTCTTCGGACCCAGGGTGACGGTGGGCGACGGGGTTACGATCAGGGCGTTTTGCGACATCGAAGGCGCCCGGATTTCCAATGGCGCCGTCATCGGCCCCTTCGCGCGGCTTCGTCCGGGCGCACGGATCGGGGAAGAGGTCAGCATCGGCAATTTCGTCGAGATCAAGGCCTCGTCGGTCGAGGCCGGCGCCAAGGTCAACCATCTGAGCTATGTCGGCGACAGCAGGGTCGGCGCGCGGGCGAATATCGGCGCGGGCACCATCACCTGTAACTATGACGGGTTTTCCAAGGCGGAAACCGACATCGGGGAAGGCGCCTTCATCGGCTCCAACACCGCGCTGGTGGCGCCGGTTACGATCGGGCCCGGTGCGATGGTAGGGGCGGGCAGCGTTATCGCCAAGGACGTGCCGGCGGACTCCCTCGCCGTTGAGCGGAGCGCGCAGAAGGTGAAGACGGGATGGGCCGAAGCCTTCCGCGTTCGCCGGCGCGCCAGGAGGGAGGCGATACAGACCGCCGAAACGGGCTCGGAACCCTAGGACCGGGCCCGTGTGCGGCATCATCGGAATCATCGGGAAGAACGACGTCGCCCCCCTCCTGATCGAGGGTTTGCGGCGGCTGGAATATCGCGGCTACGACTCCGCCGGAATCGCGACTCTGGTCAACGGCTCGGTGGAGCGCCGCCGGACGGAAGGCAAGATCGCGCGCCTCGAGGGCATCGTCGCCGAGCGCCCTTTGCCCGGCACCATCGGGATCGGGCACACCCGCTGGGCAACGCATGGACAGCCGACCGTCAACAACGCGCACCCGCACGCCGATGACCGGGTCGTCCTGGTGCACAACGGCATCATCGAGAACTTCCAGGATTTGCGCCGTGAGCTCTCCGCGGCCGGCCATGCGTTCGCCACCGACACCGATACCGAGACGGCCGTACACCTGATCAGCCGCTACCTGCGCGACGGCAACACGCCGCAGGAAGCCGTCGCCCGGGCGCTCGACCGGCTGGAGGGCGCGTTCGCGCTCGCCATCCTGTTCGCCGGACATGGGGATTTGATGATCGGCGCGCGGCGCGGCAGCCCGCTCGCCATCGGTTACGGCGACGGCGAAATGTATCTCGGCTCGGACGCGCTCGCGCTCGCGCCGCTCACCCGCAGCATCTGCTACCTCGAAGAGGGCGATTGGGCCGAGGTGCGCCCCGACGGCGCGGTGGTCCACGACCGCAACGGCAATGTCGTCGAGCGGCAAATCCGCCGCACCGCCGCGTCGGGCGCGATGATCGGCAAGGGAAACTACCCCCATTTCATGCTCAAGGAGATCTACGAGCAGCCGGCGGTGATCGGCGATACGCTGCACAGCGTGCTCGATCCCTGGAACGGGGCCGTCGCGCTCCCGGAGATGCCGTTCGATCTCGCGGAAATCGGCAAGGTCACCATCGTCGCCTGCGGAACCTCCTACCATGCGGGGCTGGTCGCCCGGTACTGGCTCGCGCGGCTCGCCAGCTTGCCCGTCGAGGTCGATATCGCGTCCGAGTTCCGCTATCGCGCGCCCCATTTGCCGCCCGACGGCATGGCGCTTTTCATCTCGCAGTCGGGGGAGACGGCGGATACGCTCGCCGCCTTGCGTCACGCGCGGTCGCAGGGCCAGCGCATCGTCTCGGTGGTCAATGTCGACGAGAGCTCGATCGCCCGCGAGTCCGACACCGTCTTGCGGACCCAGGCCGGACCCGAGATCGGCGTCGCCTCCACCAAGTCCTTCACCACCCAGCTCGCCACGCTCGCCTGCCTGACCGTGGGGATCGCCGCCGCGCGCGGCGAAATCGACCGGACGGCCGAGGCCGAGCTGTGCAGGGCGCTCGTCGAGGTGCCGTCCCGCGCCAACGACGTCCTGTGCCATGTCGAGCGCATCGCCGAGCTCGCCCGCGAGGTGGCCGAGGCGAAGGACGTGCTTTATCTCGGCCGCGGCACCGGCTTTCCCATCGCGCTGGAAGGCGCGCTCAAGCTGAAGGAAATCAGCTACATCCATGCCGAAGGCTACGCCGCCGGCGAGATGAAGCACGGACCCATCGCCCTGATCGACGAGCATGTGCCCGTCATCGTGATCGCGCCGTCCGACGATCTGTTCGACAAGACCGCGTCGAACGTGCAGGAGGTCATCGCGCGCGGCGGCAAGGTGATCTTTCTCTCCGATCCGCCCGGCATCGAAAGGCTCGGCGCCGTCGCGGCCGCGACGATCGAACTGCCCGAGGTCAACCCGTTCGTCGCGCCGATCCTCTATACGATCCCGGCGCAACTCCTGGCCTACCACGCGGCGGTGGCCAAAGGCACGGACGTGGATCAGCCGCGCAACCTGGCGAAATCGGTTACCGTCGAGTAGGCGCCGCTCAGATCGCGCGCTCGACGGGGATCCCGCGCACGTCCATCTCGTATTCCAGCCCCTCGACGGGCGGCCGCGCGTAGTGCCAGGTGAGCCCGGCGGGCGCCGCCCCGCGCGCCACGATCTCGTCGGCGAAGAATGGGTGCGGATCGTGGACCGTGTAGACCTGCGTCCCGGTCGAATCCGCCCATCCCGCGCCGAGCGCCCGCATCCGCGCCTCCATCTCGACGAGGACGAAGCGCGCCTTCTCCCGCAGCGCCTCGGGCGAGGTCTCCCCTCGGCGAACGATGTGGTCGCGGTAGTTCGACATGCCTTCGGGGACGTCGGCGCCGCCCGCGGCGACGAAGCCGCCCGATGCCACGCCCGCCGCCTCCACCGTGTAGCTGAAGGCGTGGAACCTGGGCTCGGGCGGCGGGTCTACCGCCGGACAAACGTTCGAACGCGCGACCGGGTTGTCCCCGTCGCGGAAAATCCCCCAGCGTTCGAGCGTCCCCACATAGATGCGGTTGAAAGCGGCGAACCCGTCCTCGGTGAACGGCGCGGGGGATCGCAGTTCGCAGGCGCAGAACGCGGTCGTCGGCCGTGCGCGCGCGCCCAGATAGGCTTCTATCGCCGCGAATCCTTCCTCGAGGGGAAGCGGGCGCCGGAACAGTGCGCGCTCGATCGCGAATCCCGGCTCCGCAGCCACGCCGCCGGAATACTGGAACACGCCCCGCATATAGCGGTAACCGCCCGGTTCGAAGATCGCCGTTTCCGTCATCCGCCCCGCTCGCCTCTCGCCTCGGCCCGGGCAATATAGTAGGTGCTACCGACGATGATCGCAGCCCCGATCACCGTCCATACCGAGGGTATCTCGGAGAACAGCAGGAAACCCAGCAGCGCCGCGTATATCAGGCGCAGATTCTCGGCCGGTCCCACCGCGTTGGCCTCGCCGATGGAGAACGCCCGGAAGTAGCAGAACATGCCTCCGGTGGTCAGCACGCCGATGGCGAGCAGCAGCAGCCATTCGATCCCGACGGGGGCATGCCCGGCCCAGAGCGTCGGGCCGGCGAACACCGCCACCCCGCCGATGTGGTAGTAGAACAGCATCCGGGCGGTCGGCTCGGTCGCGGCCAGGATGCGGATCAGCACGTTGGCGATGGCGAAGATCAGCGCGGTGCCGACGGCGATCAGCGCGACCGGATCGATGCCCTCCGCGCCCGGGCGCATCATCACCAGCACGCCGAGGAACCCCACCGCCGTCGCGATCCAGCGCCGGCCGCTCACCAGCTCCGACAGCACGATCACCGCCACGAGGGTGGTGAACAGCGGCTTGGAGAACATGAAGGCCGTGGCATCCGCGAGAGGCAGGTGAATGATCGTGTAGAACACGCCGAGCTGGGCGACGAAGGCGAGCCCCATGCGCAGCAGGTGCGTGCCTATCCGCGCGGTCTTGAGCCCGTTCCACCCCAACCGGACGAAGAGCGGGGCGAGCACGATCATTCCCGTCACATAGCGGTAGAACGAAAGCTCGTGCGGCGCGAACTTGGTGCCGAGCGCCTTGACCAGCACGTCCGAACTCGTCAGCAGAAAGGCTCCGCCCGCGAGAAGCAGGATGCCGCGAAAATTGGGCGGCAGCGCAAGCCACAGACTGCCCATCCGCGCGGCGGCGCCCGGAGCCGCCGCCGTATTCTTCGCTTCGCGCGGCCGACCCAACGACGCCTCTCGATCCGACACTGCGGGTGTCATCATGGCGAGGCGCGGGCGGTGCGCCAATAGCGCCGCGCCGATATTGAGGCACCGGGCGTTCCGTGGCTTGATGGGCGCGGTCGCGAGGGTTGGTCAGGGCGGAGAGGCGTTTGACTGAGCCGGTTCTGGAAGGCGGTGCGATCGGCCGATCCGCGCCGCGCGTCGCCGCGCGGCGGCTCGCGCACGGGCGCGGGCGTTACACCGACGACATCGTTCTGCCTAGGATGCTGCACGCCGCCTTCGTGCGAAGCCCGCACGCGCATGCACGCGTAAGTGGGATCGACGGCGACGAAGCGTCCCGCCAGACCGGCGTGGTTCGCGTCGTAACCGGCGCCGATCTCGCCGGCGTCTGCGAGCCGATGATCGCGATCGCCGCGCATCGCCCCGGGCACAAATCCGCGCCTCAGCCGCCGATGGCGCAGGGCACGGCGTTCTGGCAGGGGCAGCCGGTCGCCGCCGTGGTCGCGGAAAGCCGCGCGGTGGCCGAAGACGCGGCCGAGCTCGTGGTCGTCGACTACGACCCGCTCGACGCCGTCGCCGATCCCTCCGAAGCGCTCGCCCCCGGCGCGCCGGCAATCCATCCCGGGCTCGGCGACAATCTCGCTTTCGCGCACCGGATCGAGACCGGCGAGGTCGACGCCGCCTTTGCTTCGGCCGCCGCGTCGGTCGAGCACGAATTCGGCTTCGGGCGCCATACCGCCGTCACGCTGGAGGCGCGGGTGACGATCGCGGACTACCGGCCCTCCGACGGAACGCTCACGGTCCACCAGTCGCACCAGTCGCCCTATCAGATGCAGGAGGTCTATGCCGCCCTCCTCGGCATCGACGATCACAGGGTGCGGGTGATCTGCCCCGATGTCGGCGGCGGGTTCGGGCTCAAGATCAACGTCCATGACGACGAGATCGCGACGGCGGCGATCTCGCGGCTGCTGGGCCGGCCCGTGAAATATTGCGCCGACAGGGTGGAGGCGTTCGGCGCCGACGCGCACAGCCGCGACCACCGGGTGCGCGGCCGGATCGCGGTATCCCGGGGAGGCGAGATTGTCGCGATGGAAGTCGACGACCTTTCGGCGATCGGCGCGTTCACCGCCTTCATCCGGTTCGGCATCGCCGAAGGCATGATGACGATTACCAACGCCGGCGCGCCCTACAGGGTGCCGGCCTATCGCGCCGCGATGCGGGCGGCCTACGTCAACAAGCCCATCGTCGGCATGTATCGCGGCGTCGGCGTGCCGATCGCTTGCGCGGTGACCGAGCAATTGTGCGACATGGCGGCGCGCGCGATCGGCATGGACCCGGTCGCCTTCCGCCGGATGAACTATCTCGACTCCGACAGCCTTCCCGGCGTCTCCGTCGGGGGCATCCAGCTTCCGCGCATTTCCTTCGCCGAGGCGCTCGACCGTCTCGTCGAGGTCATGGACTACGACGCGCTCCGGGCCGAGCAGGCCGTATTCAGGCATCGCGGCATCTATCGCGGAATCGGGGTCGCGACCTTCATCGAACCCACGGCCTACGGTCCCGGCTATTACGGCCCCTCGGAGGCGCCGGTCTCCACCCAGGAAGGGGCCACCGTAAAGCTGGAACCGTCCGGCAAGATACGTTGCATCACCAGCGTAACCGACCAGGGCCAGGGGACACTCACCGGGATCGCCCAGATCGTCGCCGACCAACTCGGCGTCGATATCGACGACGTCGACGTGATCGCGGGCGACAGCGCCTCGACGCCGTTCGGCGGCGGCGCCTGGGCCTCGCGCGGGCTGGCGATGGGCGGCGAGGCGTCGCTCGCCGCCGCGCTTGCGCTCAAGGAAAACGTGCTCGCCATTGCCGGGCCCATTCTGCAGACCGACCCCGCGAGCCTGGACCTCAGGGGCGGCGCGGTGGTCGACCGGGACGGCGGGACGGCGCGGCTCACGCTCGGCGAGGTCGCGCGTATCGGTCATTTCCGGCAGGACACGCTGCCCGCCGATCTCCAGCCGGAGCTCGCGGCCACCCGTCACCACGTCCCCAACCGGGCGCATTACTACGTCGCGCACGGGGCGCTCGGCTGCCACCTCGAACTCGACCCCGAAACAGGTTCCATCGACCTTCTGGGCGTCTGGGTGGCCGACGAGTGTGGGCGCATTATCAACCCGTTGCTGGTCGACGAGCAGTTACGGGGCGGGGTCGTCCAGGGGCTCGGAGCGGCGTTCTTCGAGGAATGCGTCTACG
>JAPPHW010000120.1:5231-7047 GCA_028820945.1 Defluviicoccus sp. | reverse complement strand
TGGCGAGCGCCCTGCCCTGCTTGGCGCGCACCTCGTCGGCCACCCGCTCGCCGGCGTCGCCGTTGAGTTCGGCGATGACGGGGATCGCCCCCTGGGCCGCGAAGTAATGCGCATAGCCGCGCCCGATGCCCTGACCGCCGCCGGTTACGATCACGACCCGGTCCTTGAGGCTGTGATAGGTCGCGCTCTTGTCGACCTCTATGTCGTCGTAGTCGATATGCCCGATCTCGGTCATCTGGTCCTCTCTCCCGCTGACCGCGCGACTATCGCGCAAAGCCCGGCGCGGCGCCAGCCGATGGCGCGGTCCTTCGATACGCCCCCTTCGGGGGCTACTCAGGATGAGGGAAATAGAAGATCCTCATCCCGAGTAGGCGCGCCAGCGCCGTATCGAGGGACGCGCAAACCCCGGCCGGGCGCTAGCCGATGGCGCCGGCGGCGCGCAGGTCGTCGATCTCCCCGTCGTCGCAGCCGAGGACGTCGCGCAGCACCTCTTCGGTGTGCTCGCCGAGAACCGGGGGCGGCCGGCGGATGCCGGCGGGCGTCGCGGACAGACGGAGCGGGGTCGAGATGAGCTTCGCGGGCGCCCCGCCGACCGCCGGATGCGCCACCTCCGCCACCATGCCGCGCGCCTTGACGTGCGGATCGTCGAACACCTCGTCGAGCCGGTTGATCGGCCCGCAGCCGATTCCCTCCGCCTCCAGAGCCGACAGCCATTCCGCGCTGGAACGCGCGGCGAAGAGCGGCCGCAGCTCGGCAATGCACGACTCGCGGTTGCGCACACGCCCGTCATTGGTCGCGAAACGCTCGTCGTCCGCCAGGTCCGCGCGTCCGACCATCTCGCAAAATCGGCGGAACTGCCCGTCATTGCCGATCGCCACCACGATGTAGCCGTCCCCGGTCGCGAACACCTGGTAGGGCACGATGTTGGGATGGGCGTTGCCCAGCCGTCCCAGATCGCCGGAATAGAGGTAGTTCATCCCCGCGTTGACCAGCCACGCGACCTGGGTGTCGAGCATGCCGATGTCGATATACTGGCCTTCGCCGGTGAGCGCGGCGTGGCGCAATGCGGCGTTGACCGCGACGGCGGCGAACATGCCGGACATGATGTCGGCGATGGGAACCCCCACCTTCTGGGGCTCGCCGTCGGGCTCGCCGGTGATCGACATGATCCCGCCCATCGCCTGGACCAGGAAGTCGTAGCCCGGCCGCTCGGCATAGGGGCCGGTCTGCCCGAATCCGGTGATCGAGCAATAGACGAGGCGCGGGTTGGCTTCCTTGAGATCGTCGTAGCCGAGGCCGTAACGGGCCAGGTTTCCGGTCTTGAAATTCTCCACAAGAGCGTCGGCATCGGCGGCGAGCCGGCGGACGACGGCCTGGCCCTCCGGTTTTGAAATGTCGAGCGCGAGCGAGCGTTTGTTGCGGTTGGCGCTCATGAAATAGGCGCTTTCCGCGGTGTCGTTGCCTTCGGCGTCCTTGAGGAAGGGCGGGGCGAACTTGCGCGTATCGTCGCCGGTCCCGGGACGTTCGATCTTGATCACGTCGGCGCCGAGGTCGCCCAGGATCTGCGTGCAATAGGGTCCGGCCAGCACGCGCGTCAGGTCGACCACCCGCACCCCCGACAACGGGCCTTCGGTTCGGTTCATCTGAAGCTCCGGATTTGCGGCCTATCTAGTGTCCCATCCGTCTCGATTGGAATCGCCGGCGGCGCGTCCCTCGATACGGCGCTGTCGCGCCTACTCGGGATGAGGGGGAGATGAAGGCCGGGGCCCCAACCCGGGTTGGGGCGGCCCCGCCCGGTAGGAAGGGGGGGCGCGGG
>JAPPHW010000120.1:376-5221 GCA_028820945.1 Defluviicoccus sp. | reverse complement strand
TTTTTTACCCGCCGGGGGTGGCGCCCCTTAACGGGCCGGGGGCGGTGACTTCTTTTTTGGTTGCTGCACACGCGGCTCCCCAACCCTTCTTGCCCCCCCCACAGCGCCGTATCGAAGGGCGGGCCTCGGCCCCTCCGCAGCAGTACCATTCGAAACGGACAGGCTATAGATCATAACCCGCGACGGCGGAACCGGGGCCGCCGTCAACCGCTGTCGAACTCCGCCGCGAAGACGGCCGAGAGCCGGTCGGCGAACCGCGCGGCGGCGATCGGCAGCACGCGGCCTCTGAGCTGTCCCATGTGGAGCAGGCTGGGCGGGAGGTCGCGGGGGTCGACCGGCCGGCTCGCGAGGTCCGGCCGCGCGGCGGCGTCGGGCACGCCGACCGGGATCTGGAACGAGATCATGTCGCCGGCGGCCGCGTAGTTGAGCAGGAACTCGTAGCTGTCCGACTCGACCGCCGGGGTAAGATGCGCGCCCGCGGTCGACGCGACGCTCTGCAGCAGAATCCGCAGCCCGTCCGGCGCGGCGGGAAGCGCGAGCGGGTGGTTGAGACACTCCGCGAGGCGTACGACATCCTGCGCCGCCAGCGGGTGATCCCTGGCCATCACGCAATGGACCGGCTGACGGATCGTCATCACGGTCTGGAACTCGGCGGATCGGGAGGGCTCGAAGACCAGCGCGATGTCGGCGGAGTAATCGGCGAGTGCGCGTTCGGCGGCTTCGCGGTCGCGCACCAGGACGTTGAACGTGACCGCCGGGTGCTCGCCGCGATAGGCCTCGATCCGGCGCGGCAGGAAATACGGCATCAGCGCCTGCACGCAGGCGATCGAGACGTGGCCGCGCCGGACGCCCGAGAGGTCGGCGATCTGCGAGCGCACCCGCGCCATGTCCGAGATCTGGTTCCGGATGTGGTGCAGCAGGATCTCGCCCGCGGTGTTGAGCCGAACGCCGCGCGGCAGGCGCTCGAAGATCGGCACGCCCAGCTCCTCCTCGATCGAGAGGATGCGCCGGTTGAGCGCGGAGGCGGTGATCGCCAGCGTATCGGCGGCGCGCCGGATCGACCCGGCCCTCGCGACCTCTTCCACGTAGCGGAGCGGGGTCAGGTGCCTCATTGTCGCATTCCCGAACGTTCGATTTTTTGCATCGTTCCAGTGCGAAACTAACAGCGGAACGTGACACTTGCCATGTCTAGATTGCGCGCGGCGGCGCCCGGCCCGGACCGGGGAGGTCGGCGCCCACGGTCTCTAGCCGGAGCAAGAAGATGAAAAAGCAACTTCCCCTGTGGGGTGCGGTGGCCGGCGCGATGCTCGCCTCCCCGGCCGAAGCCGCCGTTTCGGCCGAGGCCGCCTACGTGTTCAACAGCTTTTCGTTTCTCGTCTGCGGCGCGCTGGTGATGTTCATGGCGGCCGGCTTCGCGATGCTCGAATCGGGGCTGGTCCGGGCCAGGAACACGGCCGCGATCTGTCTCAAGAACATCGCGCTCTACTCGATCGCCGGGCTGATGTTCTACCTGATCGGCTACGACCTGATGTACACCGGCGTCGACGGCGGCCTGATCGGCTCGCTCCAGCTGCTGTACAACCCGAGCGATCTGGAGCTTGCCCTGATCAACGCCGGCGACGAGGGCGCGGATGCCGCGTTGGCCGCGTTGATGAAGGCGGAAACCGGCTATTCCTCGATGTCCGACTGGTTTTTCCAGATGGTGTTCGTCGCCACCGCCGCCTCGATCGTCTCAGGCGCGCTGGCCGAGCGGATCAAGGTCTGGCCCTTCCTGGTCTTCGTGGTCGTGCTGACCGGCGTGGTCTACCCGGTAATCGGGGCCTGGACCTGGGGTTCGGGCTGGCTCGCGGAGATGGGCTTCTCGGACTTCGCCGGGTCCACCATCGTGCATTCGACCGGCGGCTGGGCGGCGCTCGCGGGCGCCCTGATCCTCGGCGCGCGAAAAGGCAAGTACGGGCCGGACGGGCGGATCAACCCGCTGCCCGGCGCCAACATTCCGCTGGCGACGCTCGGCACCTTCGTCCTGTGGCTGGGATGGTTCGGGTTCAACGGCGGCTCGCAGCTCGCGCTCGGCTCGGCGCTCGACGCGGCCGCGATGTCCATCGTCTTCGTCAACACCAACCTCGCCGCCGCCGCCGGCGTCGTGGCCGCGATGGCGCTGACGCAGATCCTCTACAAGAAGATCGATCTCACCCTCACGCTCAACGGCGCGATCGGCGGGCTGGTGGCGATCACCGCGGGGCCCGACCTCCAGAACCACCTGATGGCCGTCATCGTGGGCGGGATCGGCGGCGTGCTGGTGGTGTTCGCCGTGCCACTCTTGGACAAGCTCAGGATCGACGACGTGGTGGGCGCGATCCCTGCCCACCTGGTCGCCGGCATCTGGGGCACGCTCGCGGTCGGCATCTTCGGCGCGGGCGACTTCCTGGTGCAGCTGATCGGCGTCGTCGCGGTGGGTGCGTTCGTGACGGCCGTATCGGCCATCGTCTGGTTCGCCATCCGCGCCACGATGGGCCTCCGGATCGACGAGGAGGGGGAGCGCGTGGGGCTCGACCAGGTGGAGCTCGGCATCGAGGCCTATGCCGAGTTCGGCAAGGGCTCCCAGTCGATCGCGTAAGGCGCGGTCCCCCTCACCCTAACCCTCTCCCCGGCGGGGAGAGGGGACGGTTCCCTGCTCTTCCTTGCCTTCTCCCCTCCCGCTTGCGGGAGGGGCCGGGGAAGGGTGGGCCGGGCCGGAAAATGCCCTACGCCGCGGCGTCGAGGAAGCCCGCGACGATGTCCTGGAAGACGCCCGCGCCGTAGGCGTAGCACGCCGTGCCGACCTGCACGCCCGACGCGCCGGCGTCGATATAGTCGGTCACGTCGCGGCCCTCGAACACGCCGCCCACCCCGGTAATCGAGATGCGCGCCGGCAGCAGTGTGCGAAGCTGCTTGACGTGGCCGAGCGCCACCGGCTTGAGCGGGCGCCCGCCGAGCCCGGCGAGACCGTTGCCGCCCATCGCCTGACGACCGCCGTCGTCGAAGGCGAATGCGTTGGGAATGGTGTTGATCGCGACGACCTCGCCGACCCGCCCCGATTCCACCACGATCCCGGCCAGACGCTTGAGAAGCATCGGATCGGACGGCGCGAGCTTGACCGCGAGCGCGATTCGCCGGGGGGCGATCTCGCCGGCCTGCCGGCAGATCCTCGCGGTGAGGTCGGGGTCGAGGGCGAAGACCGGCTTCTGGTCCGCCCCGTCCCATACGTTCGGGCAGCTCAGGTTGATCTCGATGGTATCGATGTCGAACCCCGAGAGCCCGTCGATCAGGACGCGGTAGTCCTCGACCGAGAACCCGGCGACGCTGACCCGAAGGCGTTTTCCGGCGGCGTGCACGCGTTCGGCGATCCCCGGCATCTCCGCGCGGTACCATTCGAGCCCGGGATTGGGCAGGCCGAGCGCGTTGAGCGAGCCGCCGGTCGTATCGTCGATCCAGAACGTGTTGCCCGAATTGCCCTCGCGCGGCAACACGGTAACCGAGCCCAAATTCACCTCGGTAACCGGGGCGGCGCAGAACCGCCCGACATCCTCGAGCGTCTTGCACATCCCCGCCGCGTTCATGAACTTCAGGTCATCCACGGTCGGTCCTCCACTGCGGCGCGTTCACGCATAGGCGCGCTCCTCCCTCAGGCCCCCCGGCGCGGCGGTCGGCGGGGCGAGCTCGCCGAATACCCAGAGCAGCACCGCCATGCGGACGAACAGCCCGTTCCGCGCCTGCTCGAAGTAGCGCGCCTGCGGCAGCCGGTCGATCGCCTCGGGAAGCTCGCGGTTGCGCGGCAGCGGGTGCAGGACGATGGCGTCGTCGTGCAGCGCGGACGCGAGCGGTTCGGTGAGCGCGTAGGAATCGCCGCCGCCCGTCACGTCGTGGCGCTCGCTCTGGGTCCGGGTCATGTAGATCACGTCGGAGTCCGCGACCAGCGCCGGGTTCAGCCCGTCGTGCAGGGCGACGGGAAGGCCGCTGTCGCGCACCAGCGCCTCGATGTGTCGCGGGATCTGCATGATTTCGGGGGCAACGAAATCGACCCTCCCGGCGAAGCCCGAGGACGTGCCTTCCAGCATGGCGGCCAGATAGGCGAGCGAGTGCACCGTCCGGCCCTTGAGCAGGTCGCCCACGAAGGTGACGCGGAGGTCGCGCCGCCCCGGGAACCGTTCGGCGATCGTGAACAGGTCGAGCAGCGCCTGGGTCGGGTGCTCGCCGTCGCCGTCGCCGGCGTTGATCACCGGCACGTCGCTCACCGCCGCCGCGCGCGCCGCCGCGCCCTTTTCCTTGTGGCGCAGCACGATCACGTCGCCGTAGCCGCTCTCGATCCGGATCGAGTCCTCGAGCGTCTCGCCCTTGATCGCCGAGGAGAACTCGGCCGCGTTCTCGGTGGTGATGACCTTGCCGCCGAGCCGCGCCATCGCCGCCTCGAAGGAATGGCGAGTCCGGGTCGAGGCCTCGTAGAACAGCGAGATCATCACGTGGTCGCGCAGCGCGTTCCAGTGCGGCGACCAGCGCACCCGCGCCCCCCGGCCCCGGCCGGCATGCTGGCGTTTGGAAGCGGCGGCGGATCGGAATACGGATTCGAGAAAGCTCGGCGTGAAGTCGCGGACGGTGACGACGTGGCGGAGCATCTCGATCCGGTGCGTCCCTCGGTGGGCGGTCCGGAGGGTAGGATCGACGGAGCGAATCGCCAAGATGTAGTGGGAAGATCGAGGATTCCTACAAGATACCGAGGGCATGCGGTCCCTCGATACGGCGCTGGCGCGCCTACTCGGGATGAGGGGTTTCCCCCGATTTCAAGGATTCCCTCATCCTGAGTAGGCG
>JAPPHW010000120.1:0-366 GCA_028820945.1 Defluviicoccus sp. | reverse complement strand
AAAACACCCCCGCCCCCCCCGCCCCCCCTCGGGGGGGGGCCCCCCCCCGTGGTGGGGGGGGGGCCCCCCCCCATAAACCCCCCCCCCGCCCCCGGCCCCCCCCCCCCCCCAGCGCCGTATCGAAGGGGGCTTATCCAGATCGCTTGACGAGCGGGCGATCCGCGACACTTCGTCCGTCATGCCCGGACTCATTCCACTGCTGTCCGGTTTAACTTTGTAGGCCGGGTGCAAGGCATGGGCACAGGCGGGTTTCCGACGGATCGCGCGGGTCGAGGCTCGGATTTCGGCGCGTCGGCATCTCCCGTCGCCGTTCCTCCCACCGTCATGCCCGGACTTGTTCCGGGCATCCACGTCTTGCGGCATCGC
>JAPPHW010000341.1:4021-7087 GCA_028820945.1 Defluviicoccus sp. | reverse complement strand
ACCCGGCCTGAAAATCTAAACCGGACAGCAATGGACTTGTTCCGGGCATCCACGTGGTTCCGACGCCCCGCCCGTCCCCGGCGCGCACCGGGATGCCGCAAGACCTGGATGCCCGGAACAAGTCCGGGCATGACGGGAGACGTGTCGTGTGCTTCCCGCCCTTCAAGTTATCTTTGTAGTCCCCTATCGAAGGGCGGGAGACGCCGCGGATCAGTAAAGCCGCTTCTCGTAGCTCTCCCGGATCCGTTCCTCGATCTCTCCGAGGGGGGTGTCGCGTTCCCGCTGGTCTTTGGTGATCTGGGCGAGAGTCGGAAATTCCCTGCGTTCGATCCTGGTGTCGGGATCCCACAGCCGGGCGCGCTTGAGCGCCTTGGCGCAGTGGAAGAACACCTCGTCGACCTCGACCAGGATTCCGAGCTGGGGAACCTTGCCTCGGACGGCCATGTCCTCGAGCGCCGCTGGATCGTCGACGATACGAGCGCGCCCGGAAGCCCGGAGCGTTTCCTCGACGCCGGGGAGCAGGAAGATCAGCGCGACCGAATGCCCCGGGTTCTCGACGATGTTGGACATCGTGTCGGCGCGCCGGTTGCCGGGCCGCTCGGGGATCAGGATCGTTCGGTCGTCGATCACCTTGACGAAGCCCGCCGGGTCGCCGCGGGGACTGATGTCCGCGCGCCCGTCCGCGCCGACCGTGGAAATGAACATGATCGGCGACAGCGAAAGGAAATGCCGCGCGTGCTTGTCGAGCGCCGGCATTTCCTTCTCGGCGATCGAAGCCGTTGGCTCGCCGACGGCTTCGCGTAGATCGCCATAGGCTCCGATTGAACTCAGTTCGGCGCTGTCGGTCATGGGTCCGCTCCGGGAATTTTGAGGACTGTCGCGCCTGCGCCTCTTCGATGCAAGAGGTTGACGGTGCGCGGCGCGATGTGAGACGGAAACGCCATGAACCTCGCTCAACTCCTCGCCAAGCCGGCGGCCGCTTGGTCCGACCGCCCGGCCGTCGCGGTCGGCGCCGGAACCGTCCTTACCTATCGCGATCTGGCCGACAGGGCCGCGCGGATCGCGGCGGGCCTGCGCGAAATCCACGGGCTCGAACCCGGCGACCGGGTGGCTCTGGCGATGACCAACACGCCCGAATATGTCGAAGCGCTGTTCGGCGCCTGGCATGGCGGGTTCGCGGCGGTGCCGATCAACGCCAAGCTGCACCCGCGGGAGTTCGCCTACATCCTCGGCGACTCGGAAGCGCGGGTCTGCATCGCGACCGAGGATCTCGCGGAAGGAATCGCCGGCGTCGCCGACGATCTTCCCGGGCTCCGCGCCGTCCCGGTGGTCGGCGGACCGGATTATGCGAAGCTCCGCGCCGCGGAACCCTCCGCGATGGCCGAGGCGGCGCCCGACGACCTCGCCTGGTTGTTCTACACCAGCGGCACGACGGGACGCCCGAAGGGCGCGATGCTCAGCCACCGCAATCTGCTCGTCATGACGCTCAGCTACTATGCCGATGTCGACCGCGTGGGCGCGGACGGCACCATCGTCCACGCCGCGCCGATGTCGCACGGTTCGGGCCTCTATCTGCTGCCGCACATCGCCAAGGGCGCGTGCCAGGTAATCCCCGAGAGCAAGGGATTCAACGGCGACGAATTCCTCTCGCTGCTCCCCTTCTACAGCGACGTCATGGCGTTCTTCGCGCCGACCATGGTGACCCGCCTGATCAACGCGCCGGCACTCGGCGACACGGATCTCTCGAACCTCCGGACCATCGTCTATGGCGGCGGGCCGATGTACGCGGAGGATTGCCTTCGCGCGCTCGATGCCCTCGGCCCGCGGCTGGTCCAGATCTACGGGCAGGGCGAGTCGCCGATGACCATCACGGGGCTGTCGCGCGAGGCCCATCTCGACCGCGACCATCCACGCTACATGGAGCGCCTGGCTTCGGTGGGAACGCCCCGCACCGATGTGGAGGTGCGGGTCTGCGACGGCGAGGACGAAGACGTGGCGGCTGGCGAGGTCGGCGAGGTGATGGTGCGGGGCGACGTGGTGATGACCGGCTACTGGCGTAACCCCGACGCCACGGCGGAGACGATGCGCGGCGGCTGGCTGCATACCGGCGACATGGGCGCGTTCGACGAGGACGGCTATCTGACGCTCAAGGACCGCTCGAAGGACCTGATCATCTCGGGCGGATCCAACATCTATCCGCGCGAGGTCGAGGAGGTGCTGCTCAGACACCCGGGCGTGCTCGAGGTATCGGTGATCGGCCGGCCGCATCACGACATGGGCGAGGAGGTCGTGGCCTACGTGGTTCCCCGGTCCGAGACGGCGGTCGATGCGCCCGCCCTCGACACGCTCTGCATCGAGAGCATCGCCCGCTTCAAGCGTCCGCGCGCCTACCGGTTCATCGACGCCCTGCCCAAGAACAATTACGGAAAGGTGCTAAAGACCGAGCTGCGGAAGGCCGAGTCGCCGGAATAGAGGCTACGATCCCGCCCGCGCGCCGACCGCGACGCCGGCCTCCCCGGCATACTCGCCGGCGGCCACCTTGGCGCCGCCTTCCGGGCGCGCCCGACCCACGGAAACGCGGCCGTCCCCCGCCGCGATGACCAGACGCCCGTCCTCGACCGCCACGATTTCGCCCGGTTCGCCTCCGGCGCCGCCGGCAAGCCTCGACTCGAACAGCTGGACCGTCGTTCCGCCGATCGTGGTCCAGGCGCCGGGCGCCGGATCGGCGCCGCGGATCAAATTGTGGACCTCCCGCGCGGGTCTGGACCAGTCGATCTCGACATCCGCCTTGCGGCACCAGCTCTCGTAGGTCGACTGGCTGTCGTCCTGGACGATCTTCGGCGCCTTGCCCTCGCGCACCAGATCGACGCTCTCGATCATCGCCTCGACCCCGAGCGGGAACAGCTTGTCGAAATAGACCGTCCCCAGCGTGTCGTTCTCCAGGACGTCCACCTCCTTCTGCATCAGGATCGGACCGGTATCGAGCCCGTTGTCCGGCCAGAAGATGGAAAGCCCGGTCCTCGTCGCGCCCTGGATGATCGGCCAGTTGATCGAGCTCGGCCCGCG
>JAPPHW010000341.1:0-3921 GCA_028820945.1 Defluviicoccus sp. | reverse complement strand
TAGACCGCGATGACCTCCTCGCCGCGTTCGAGCAGCGCCTCGAGCACCGCTTTTCCGAACGCCTGCTGTCCGATCAGGGCTATGCGCATGCCGGCCATCCTCCTTCCGTCCCGCGGCGGCAAACCTTAGACCAGCGTACCGGCGCGTCCAAGGCCGCCCGGGGCTCGCCACCGGTCGCGTTCTGACATAGTGTGCCGCCGCCGCACCGCCGCACAGTCGGGAAAGTACGGGAATGTCGCTCAAGGAGCGGGCGCTCGCCTATCACCGCGCCGATCCGCCGGGGAAGCTGGAAGTGATCGCGACCAAGCCGGTTTCGACGCCGGACGATCTCAGCCTCGCCTATTCGCCGGGCGTGGCGGACGCGTGCCTCGCCATCGTCGACGACCCGGCGGCGGCGGCGGAAGTGACCGGCAGGGCGAACCGTGTCGGCGTGATCAGCAACGGCACCGCCGTCCTCGGCCTCGGCAATATCGGTCCGCTCGCGTCCAAGCCGGTGATGGAAGGCAAGGCCGTCCTGTTCAAGCGTTTCGCCGGGATCGACGTGTTCGACATCGAGATCGCGGAGACCGGCGTGGACGCCTTCGTGGACACCGTCGCGCGGCTCGAACCCACCTTCGGCGGCATCAATCTGGAGGACATCAAGGCGCCGGAATGTTTCGAGATCGAGCGCAAGCTGATCGAGCGCATGAACATCCCGGTCTTCCACGACGACCAGCACGGCACCGCGGTGGTCACGGCGGCGGCCCTGGTCAACTGGCTCGAACTGTCCGGGCGCCGGCTGGAGGACATCCGCCTCGTCTGCTCGGGTGCGGGCGCCGCTGCCATCGCCGGCCTCGACCTGTTGACCGGGATGGGGCTCCGGAAGGATTCCATCGTCGTCGCCGACAGTCGCGGGGTCATCTACGAGGGCCGCGACGAGACGATGGAGCCCAACAAGGCGCGCTACGCGGCAAGGACCGATCTTCGAACCGTCGGCGAGGCGATGGCCGGCGCCGATGCCTTTCTGGGGGTTTCCGCCGCGGGACTGATCGATGCCGACATGGTGCGGTCGATGGCCCGCGATCCGCTGGTGCTGGCCCTGGCGAATCCCGACCCCGAAATCTGCCCGCCCGAGGCGCAAGACGCACGCGCCGACGTAACGATCGCGACCGGGCGTTCGGACTATCCCAACCAGGTCAACAACGTGCTCTGCTTTCCCTTCTTGTTCCGCGGTGCGCTGGATGTCGGCGCGCGGAGGGTCAATCTCGCCATGAAGGCGGCCTGCGTGCGCGCCCTCGCCGAACTCGCCCGCGGCGAACCGCCGGAGATCGTCCGCGAGACCTATCCGGAAGAGCCGCTCTCGTTCGGACCCGGCTACCTCGTGCCCAAGCCGTTCGATCCGAGGCTCGCGGTCGACGTGCCCATCGCGGTCGCCGAAGCGGCGACGGAAAGCGGCGTGGCTACGCGGCCGATCGAAGACATGGACTCATACCGGCGGCGCCTGGAAACCTTCGTCGAAGTGCGCGCCTGACCCGGCGCGATCGCCTATGATCCCGCCGCCCGGCTCAACAGGGGTTCGATCCAATGAAGCTCGACGTCTTTAACCACGTTTTCCCGGAAGTCTTCATCGAGACGCTGGAAGAGACCATGCCGCAGCGCGCGGTGGCCCGCTGGCGGTCCATCGACACGCTGTGGAACATGGACGCGCGGCTGCGCCTGCTCGACGAGTTCGGCGACTACCAGCAGATCATCTCGATGTCGCAGCCGCCGATCGACGTGCTCGGCGGTCCGGACCAAACGCCGGCGCTCGCCCGGATCGCGAACGACGGCATGGCGGAAATCTGCCGCGCGCACCCTGACCGCTTTCCCAGCTTCCTCCTGAGCCTTCCGATGAACAACCCGGACGAAGCGGTGAAGGAGGTCGATCGAGCGGTCTCGGAGCTCGGCGCGTGCGGCGCGCAGATCCATTCCAACGTCAACGGGCGCGCGCTCGACGATTCGGCGTTCTTCCCGGTGTTCGAGCGGCTGGAACGCCTCGGCAAGCCGGTTTTCCTGCATCCCGCGCGGCCGATGTCGCATGCCGATTACGAGGCGGAGGACGAATCGAAATACGAGATATTCTGGGGTCTCGGCTGGGCCTACGAGACGTCCGCGGCGATGGCGCGCATCGTGTTCTCGGGCATGTTCGACAAGCTGCCGAACCTCAAGATGCTGGCCCACCACTGGGGCGCATACATTCCCCATGCGGAGGGCCGACTGCCGCATTGGGAGGGCCGGTCGTCCCAATCGGACGAGACCGATTACGGCCCGCTGAAGGACAGCCTGAAACGGCCGGTGACCGACTATTTCAAGATGTTCTACGCCGACACGGCAATGTTCGGCGCGCAGGCAGCGAGCCAGTGCGGCCTCGAGTTTTTCGGCGCCAGCCACTCCCTTTTCGCGACCGATTGCCCGTTCGACCGCGAAGGCGGGCGTATCCTGATGCGCGACACGATCGCGGTGATGGAGAGCCTGCGCTGCACCGACGCGGAGCGCGAGGCCATGTACCTCGACAACGGCCGTGCCTTCCTCGGACTGGAATAACCGCCGGTGAGCCCATCCCGCGACGTCATCGTCCTGGGCGCCGGGATCGTCGGGCTCTGCTCGGCGCTCACGCTCCAGCGCGACGGACACCGGGTCACGGTGATCGACCGGCTGCCGCCGGGCGAAGGAACATCGTACGGAAACGCGGGGCTGATCCAGGTCGACGCGGTTCTGCCGATCGCCATGCCGGGCATTCTGCGGCAGGTCCCGAGAATGCTGACAGACCCGGAAGGGCCGCTGGTCATCCGCTCGCGCTACCTCGTCAGTCTTGCGCCATGGCTGCTTCGCTTCGTTGCCGCGGCGCGACCGGGCAGGGTGGAGACCATCTCGCACGCGCTCGCCGCCCTTCTCGAACACGCCTACGCGTCATACCGTCCTTTGCTGACCGCTTCCGGCGCGGAGGATCTCTTCGTGCCCACCGGCGAGCTGTTCGTCTACCGCGAGCGCGCCGCCTTCGAGGCGTCGAAGCCGGGCCACGAACATCGCCGCCGCCTCGGCATCGTCATGGAAGAGGTCGGCCCGGCGGAGATGCGCCAGCTCGAACCGGCGCTCTCCCCCGATATCGAATTCGGCGTGTTCTCGCCCGGCTGCCTCCGCGTCGCGAATCCGTTGACGCTCTCCCAACGTCTGGCCGAGGCCGTCGTGCGCGGCGGCGGGTCCATTCTCCTGGAGACCGTTACCGATATCGAACGGGATGCCGACGGGCCGAGCGCGGTGATCACCGACAAGGGACGTCACGAGGTGGACCGTCTGGTGGTCGCCATGGGCGCCTTCTCGAAGCGATGGGCGTCAAGGCTGGGGGCCCGGGTGCCGCTCGACACCGAACGCGGCTACCACCTGATGCTGCCCCGGCCCGGGGTCGAGCTTCGCACGCCGCTGCTGGAGGGCGGCCACCGCTTCGGCATCACCCCGATGAGCCACGGCGTCCGGCTCGCCGGCACCGCCGAGCTCGCCAGCCTCGACGCCCCGCCGAATTACCGGCGTTCGCGCATGCTGGGCCGGATGGCGCAGAAGATCGTCCCCGACCTCAGGCTGGACGATGCGGAGGAATGGATGGGATTCCGGCCGTCGATGCCCGACAGCCTGCCGGTGATCGGTCCCGTCCCGGGGTCCGAGCGCGCGTTCCTCGCCTTCGGCCACGGGCATCTCGGCCTTACGCTCGGCGCTATTACCGGGCAACTGGTGGCCGACCTCGTCGCGGGCCGCGACAGCGAGATCGACCGAACCCCCTACCGCGCCGACCGCTTCTAGCGCATTCGCTCTTCAGGCGAAGCTTCCGCCGCCGTTGACGTTCATCACCTCTCCGGTGATGAAGCTCGCGCGCTCGGAGATCAGGAACCGGGCGGCGTCCGCTATCTC
>JAPPHW010000074.1 GCA_028820945.1 Defluviicoccus sp. | reverse complement strand
CGGCGTAGCGTTCGCGCTGCGCGGCGGCGTTGCCGAGCCAGGCGGAGAGCGTCATCGCGCGCTTGAGATGGAGCCCGGCATCGTGCTCGTCGGTAAACGCGATGGCGCCGTGCATCTGGATCGCCGACTTGGTCACCCGCAGCGCCGATTCCGAAGCATGCGCCTTGAGCGCCGCCGCCATCGCCGGGGCAATATCGCCCTCCCCGCCGGCGATCCGGAAGAGCAGCGACCTTGTGCCGACGATGCGGGTGAAATCGTCGACCGCGCGGTGCTGGAGCGCCTGGAACGCGCCGAGCGGCCGGCCGAACTGCTCGCGAGTCCTGAGATATTCGAGCGTCATCTCAAGCGCGGCATCCATCGCGCCGAGCAACTCGGCGGAAACCGCGACGAGAAGACCGTCGCGGAGCGATTCCGGGCGGCCAAGACTCCGGTTCTGGCGCGGGATCAAAGGGGCCGCGGCGACGCCGTCGAACGCGACATCGCCGAAGGACGCGCCGTCCACGGTGCGCCGCGTGTCGATACGGAGTCCCTTCGCGTCTGCCTCGACATGGCAGAGCACCGGCCCGTCGGGACCCGTCGCCGCGACCAGCATTCCGTCGGCCGCGGCGGCAGCGGGGACGCCAAGGCGGGAGCCATCGAGCACCGCCGCGTCTTCCGCGGTCCGGATCGCGCGGACCTCGCCGGCGTCGGGGAACGCATCGACGGCGGGAACCACCAGAGCATCTCCCGAAAGCGCGCGGGCGAGCAGCGTATCGTTCCCCTCGCAGGCGGCGAGCGCGGCGGCGGCCACCATCGACGCTCCGACCGGCTCGGGGGCGAGCGCCCGTCCCGCCTGTTCCAGCAGCAGCGCCGCCTCGGTCATGCCGAGGCCAAGTCCGCCGCGGTCCGCCGGCACAAGGACGCCGAGCCAGCCCTCGGCCGCCATTTCCCGCAATACCTTGCGGTCGAACCCGTCCCCGCTCTCGCGCAGCCGCCGCAGCCGCTTGGCGCCGCCGGCCCGGGCGAGAAGCCGGACCGCGCTTTCCCGCAGCATGCGCTGCTCTTGGGAGAGAATGAGGTCCATCTAGGGGCGGGAAAGATTGGTAGCGGAGGCCGGACTCGAACCAGCGACCCACGGATTATGATTCCGCTGCTCTACCAACTGAGCTACTCCGCCACCGGAAGGGGAGGCTTTACGACCGGCCCCAAGAGGAGTCAAGGACGAACGGCGGCCGGCGCGCGGCGGATCCAGCCGCCGCCCAGCACGCGGTCCCCGTCATAGAGAACACAGGCCTGGCCGGGGGCGACGCCGTGCTCCGGCGCATCCAGCGCGACCGTGGCGGTGCCGTCGGCCGAGGCGCTGAGCATGGCGGCCACCGGCGGACGCATGGAGCGGATCTTCGCCCCCACCGGGATCGGGCGGCAGGGCGGTTTGGCGCCGCCGAGCCAGTTGAGGCCGCCGACCGCGATCTCGCTTCGGGCGAGCGCGGCGCGCGGTCCGACCACGACGCGACGCGCCTCGGGCTCGGTGCGGATCACATAGAGCGGCTCGCCGGTGCCTCCGACCTTGAGCCCGCGGCGCTGTCCGACGGTGAAACCGATCGTCCCGTCGTGGCCGCCGAGACGCCTGCCGTCGAGGTCGACGATCTCGCCCGGCTCCGCCGCGCCGGGGCGGAGGCGTTCGACGACGCGCGCGTACCCGCCGTTCGGCACGAAGCAGATATCCTGGCTGTCCGGCTTGTCGGCCACCGGCAGGGCGAGTCGCTCGGCCTCCCGGCGGACCGCGTCCTTGGCCATCCCGCCGAGTGGAAAACGCAGATAGTCCAACTGATTGCGGGTGGTCGCGAACAGGAAATAGCTCTGGTCGCGGTCGTCATCGACGGCGCGGTGGAGCTCTGGCCCGTCGGGTCCCGGCAGGCGGCGCACATAATGGCCGGTCGCCAGCGCATCGGCGCCGAGGTCGCGGGCGAGCCCCATCAGGTCGCGAAACTTGACCGTCCGGTTGCAGGTAACGCAGGGGATGGGCGTCTCGCCGGCGACATAGGAATCGGCGAAGGGCTTCATCACGCTCTCGCGGAACCGCGTCCGGTAGTCGAGCACGTAGTGGGGGATGCCGAGCGCGTCGGCCACCCGGCGCGCGTCGTAGATGTCCTGCCCCGCGCAGCACGCCCCCTTGCGCGCCGACGCCGCCCCGTCGTCGTAGAGCTGGAGGGTGACTCCGATCGCCTCGTAGCCCGCCTCGGCGACGAGGGCCGCGGTCACCGCGCTGTCGACGCCGCCCGACATGGCGACCACGACGCGGGTATCGCCGCGCGGCTTGTCGATGTCGAGCGAGGTCATGGCGGCGTCTCAGTCGTCCATGTGATTGACGGTCTCGGACGGCAGGTTGAATTCCATACCGTCGAGCGCTTCGGTAAGCAGGATCTGGCAGCCGAGGCGCGAATTGGGCGTCACGCCCCACGCCAGGTCCAGCATGTCCTCCTCGTCCTCGCTGGAAGGGGGCAGCCGGTCGTAATCGGCATCGTTCAGGATCACATGGCATGTCGAACACGCCATCGAGCCCTCGCAGGCGCCCTCCACCTCGATCCCGTGTTCCCAGGCGATCTCCAGCACCGACCGTCCGGCCTCGGCGTCGACGTCGCGACGCGCCCCATCCGCGGATATGAATACGACGCGGGGCATCGGCAAGCCCCTCAGGCGACGCGCCGGTCGGTGCGTCGTCTGAGACCCGCCCAGGATGCGACGAAACGGTCGATCTCGTTCGAAGTCGTCCGCCAACCGAGGCTGACCCTGAGCGCGCACATCGCCGCGGCCTCCTCCACGCCCATCGCGTCGAGGACGTAGGGAAGCTGGACCCGCCCGGACGAGCACGCCGAGCCGGCACTCACCGCTATGCCGTCGAGGTCCATGGCGATAACCTGTGCCGCGCTCTCGCAGCCCGGCATGACCATCATCGAAGTGTTCGGAAGCCGCGGCGCATCGGTACCGACAATCCATGCCTCGGGTTCGACCGCGCGGATTTCCGATTCCATCCCGTCGCGGAGAGCCGCCAGTCCGACGAAATCCGCCAGCCTCTCTCCCACGATTTCAGCCGCGCGTCCGAAACCGGCGATGCCCGCGACGTTCTCGGTACCGGCGCGGCGACCGCGCTCCTGCCCGCCGCCGTGGACCAGCCGTCCGACCGTGTCCGGATTGCGCAGGGCCAGCGCGCCCACACCTTGCGGCCCGCCCATCTTGTGGGCGGACAGGGCGTAACTGTCCGCGCCCAGCGACGCCACGTCGACCGGGATCTTGCCGGCCGCCTGCACCGCGTCGCAATGGACACGGGCGCCGCGGCGGCGGGCGATCTCCGCGACTTGGGCCAACGGCTGGATGACGCCGGTTTCGTTGTTGGCGAGCATGACCGCGACCAGGGCCGGGCGTGTATCCGCGGCGAGCGCGCGGTCCAGCGCCTCCAAATCTACCGCGCCTCCTGGGGTGACGGGCAGGATTTCGGCCTCCGCGTCGGCCGACAACACGGACTCGTGCTCGATCGCGGAGACCAGCACCCGCTCCGCGCCCGAGCACCGGACCGCCTGATTGTTGGCCTCGGTACCGCCACCGGTGAAGACGATCCCGGCGGAATCTGCCCCGACGAGCCGGGCGACCGACTCCCGCGCGTCCTCGATCCGCGCGCGCGCGGCCCGGCCCGGGGCGTGGATGGACGACGCGTTGGCGCCGGCGCGCAAGGCTTCGTCCACGGCGTCTGCCGCTTCCGGCCAGACCGGCGCGCTGGCGTTGTAGTCCAGATAGACCCTGGAGCTCATGGCTCGTCTTCCGTGGCCGCGCCGCGACAGGCTTGGAGTCCGCCGCCGCCGCTGTGCTATAAACGCCGACGCTTTCGCGGGCCCGTCATCCGCCGCCCGCGCCAGCCTGTCAACCCGCGGCGCCGCAACCCTAGTTGCGCGTCCCGACCTGTCAACCGCACGGGCTTTCCGTCGGTTTCGCGGCAAGGGGGGATTTCCGGCCATGCCCGAGGTCATTTTCAACGGCCCCGAGGGACGGCTCGAAGGCCGCTATCACCATAGCAAGCTCGCCAACGCGCCGATCGCGATCCTGCTGCACCCGCACCCGCAATACGGCGGAACGATGAACAACCGGGTGGTGTTCCAGGCCTACCAGGCCTTCACCAAACGGGGCTTTTCGGCGCTCCGGTTCAACTTCCGGGGAGTCGGGCGGTCGCGCGGCGTCTATGACGAGGGGCTGGGCGAGCTGAGCGACGCGGCGGCGGCGCTCGACTGGCTGCAATCCTGCAACCCGGACGCGCCGCAGTGCTGGATCGGCGGGTTTTCGTTCGGCGCGTGGATCGGCATGCAGCTGTTGATGAGACGGCCGGAGATCACCAGCTTCATCTCCATCGCGCCCCCGGCGAGCCTGTACGATTTCACCTTCCTGGCGCCCTGCCCGTGCTCGGGCCTCTTCGTGCATGGCGATGCCGACCAGCAGGTGCCGGAAGACTCGGTCGCGCAGCTCGCAGAACACCTCTCAAACCAGCGCGGCGTGACCATCGACTACCGGGTGATCAAGGGCGCCGACCACTTCTTCAACGAGCATCTCGACGTGCTGACCGGGCACATAGACGACTATCTCGACGAACATTTCGTGCTCGAGGACGGGGAAGAATGAACGAACCCAGCAAAAGGGTGAGGAACCCTCGACCTACAGCAGGCGCGAACCGGGACTGCACACACAAGGACCACCGGGTGGAGGTGAAGATCGGTCCCGGTGGCCGCATCGCGCTCCCGGCGGCGTTTCGCGATGCGATGGAAACGGGAGAAGGCGATACGCTGGTCGCGATGATCGACGGCGACGGCGTCGTCCAACTCACAAGCGCTTCGGCGGCCCTCCGCATGGCGCAGCGCATCGTGTCCGAAACAATCCCCGGCGATGTCAGCCTGTCGGACTCGCTGATCGAGGACCGGCGCCGGGAGACCGGACGCTAAAGCCTGTCCGTTGTTGATTGAAGCGTTTCCGGCCGATCCCCCTCCGCCGACCATGACGTGCGAAAGACGGGGTTCGCGGCGGATCGTTGCCTCGCGGGAAGTCCGGATCAGGGCAAATGCAACCTGCCGCCCGCGGTCGGCCTGGCCACGCCGGTGGTCGTGGGCAGGCTGAGCGGCAGTCCGCGGCGGCTACGCATGGCGAGGTAGGCGAAGGCCTGAGCCTCCAGCGCGTCGCCCTGCCAGCCGAGCGCCTCGACCGGATCGCAGGGAACGCCCAGCCGCGCGGAAAGGCGCGCCATCATGAACCGGTTGCGGCGCCCTCCGCCGGTGACGTACCAGCGCGCGGGCGCCTCGGGCAGGTGCGCGACCGTTTGCACCGCCGCGGCGGCAGTGACCTCGACCAGCGTCGCCGCGCCGTCCTCGACGGAGAGCCCGGCGGCGCCGTCGAGGGAGAAATCGAGCCGGTCGACCGATTTGGGCGGCGGGCGCTCGAAGAAGGGATCGGCCAGGTAGCCCGCGACGACATCCTGCGACACGGTCCCGCTCGCCGCGAGCGTGCCGCCGTCGTCGAACGGCCGTCCGGTGTGGCGTTCGACCCATCGGTCGATCAGCGCGTTGCCGGGACCGGTATCGAAGGCGATGGGCGGGCGACCGCGGGCAATCCAGGTCAGGTTCGCCATGCCGCCCAGGTTGAGCACCGCAACGGGAAGATCGACATCGTCCAGCAGCGCCATGTGGTAGAGCGGCGCGAGCGGCGCCCCCTGCCCGCCCGCTGCAACGTCCGCGCCGCGGAAATCGTTTACCACCGGGATACCGAGTGAGCGCGCAAGCGCCCCGCCGTCGCCGATCTGTACCGTTACCCCTTCGTCCGGCCGGTGGTCGACGGTGTGACCGTGAAAGCCCACCAGTTCCGGCGCGGGATGCCCGGCGGGAAGCCGCGAAAGGAGCTCGCGGACGGTCTCGGCGTGGCGCCGGGTGAGTTCCGCCTCGACCGTCTCGTGGCCGGACGGCCGGCCGAGCGACTCGGCGAGGCGGACGCGGAAATCCGCGGGATAGGGAAAGGTGGCGAACGGCCCGAAGGCACTGACCGTCTCGCCATCGGTCTCGATCAACGCCGTGTCGATGCCGTCGAGCGACGTGCCGCTCATCAGCCCCACGACCCAGGCGGGGCCTTCCCGACCGGCCATGGCCGCACCCCGGCGGTCAGCTCGCGGGAACGGTCGAAAGGTAGTGGTCGACGATCTCCGAACCGGTGGCGAGCCACACGCCCTCGTGGGCGCGGATATATTCGAGCCCGCCGTCGAGCGCTCCGATACGGTGCGGCATGCCGATGACGAACGGGTGGAGGCAGATCGCCATGACCCGGCCCGATTCGGCGCCCTCGCGGTAGAGCACGTCGAACTGGCGCTTGATCATGGTCTCGAACTCCTCGGCGGTGCGCCCCATGCGGATCATCGCGGGCAGGTCGTTGATCTCGCCGGAATAGGGGATCGAGCAGATCGGGCGGCCGTCGACGTCCATCCGGTAGGGCTGGTCGTCGTTGATCCAGTCGGCGACATAGTCCGCGCCGTTGTCGATCAGGTAATCGAGGGTGTGCCAGCTCTCCTGCAATCCGGACGACAGCCAGCCGCGCGGCCGGGAGCCGGTCGCCTCTTCGATCCGGTCGAAGACGCGCCTCACCGTCTCGCGCTCGGCTTCGGGCTCCATGAGGTGGAGGTAGCGGGAGTTGCTTTCGTTGTGCCCCATGAACTCCCACTCGAGCGCCTTCGCGTCCTCGATTATCTGGGGGTAGTCGTCGCAAACCTCGCTGTTCAACGCCACGGTGCCGCGCACGCCGTGGCGTTCCAGCACTTCCATGATGCGGAACACGCCGACCCTGGCGCCGTAATCCCTGGGCGCCCAGTTGATGATATCGGGCGCCATCCCGGTGCCGGTCGGCACCGGCTCGTTGAGCGGGAATATCTCGATGTTCGGTATCACCCAGACCGCGAGCCGGGCGCCGCCGGGCCAGGAGAGCTTCGGCCGGCGGTTGATGGGGATATACGGGAAAGGCCCGGTGCGGCTCGGCTGCATCGTCGATCTCCGGCAGGTTGGTGGACGACGGGATGTTAAACCGGCTGGGGAAGCGGGCGCTAACGGTTTCCGAACGCGCGGCA
>JAPPHW010000154.1 GCA_028820945.1 Defluviicoccus sp. | reverse complement strand
CTTCAACACCGTTGGCGACAGTCTTGTACTGTCCACTAAAGCGGGGTAACTCCAATACGCGTCGCGATGCATCCGGCCGACCAAGTGACCGCGTTCACGGAGCTGGCAAAATCCGGCGTCACGGTGGCGGCCATCGCCGCGCGCTTCGGCATCTCCGAGCCTTTGGTCGAACAGCGCCTGCGGCTCGGCAACGCGGCGCCCGAACTGCTCGATGCCTACCGGGCCGACGAGATCGGCCTGGAGACGCTCAAGGCGTTCGCAGTCACCACCGATCACCGCCGCCAGATGACTGTCTGGGAGCAGTTGGCGAACCAGGGTTACCGCCCGGCCCCCTGGGAGGTGAAGCGCCTCTTGACCGAGGAGCGGGTTCAGGCGAACTCCGCCATGGCCCTTTTCGTGGGCGTCGACGCCTACGAGGCCGCGGGCGGAGCGGTGTTGCGGGACCTCTTCGCCGACGAGGACAAGAGCGGAATCTGGCTGGAGGACCCGGCGCTCCTGCAGAAACTCGCCATGGAGAAGCTGGGCGACACCGTGAAGGAGCTCGAAACCCGCTGGCGCTGGGCAACGGCGGCGCCGGAGGCCGACTGGACCTCGCTTGCGCGTTACGGGCGCATCCAGCCGGAGCGCGTCGAGCCGACCGAGGAGGAGACGGCCGAACTCGAACGTCTGCGCATCCGCGAGGACGAGCTCTGCAATCTCGACGAGGACGAGTGGACCGAGGAGCTCGGAGAGGAGGCCTGCGCCATTGAGACCCGGACGGGCGAGATCAGCGCGGCGATCGAGGCCCGGACGACCTACCGGCCGGAGGACTACGCGATCGCCGGCGCCATCGCCACGATTGGCTGGAACGGCGAGCTTCAGGTCATCGGGGGCCTGGTCCGGCCCGAGGACATGCCGAAGCCGGAAGATTCCGGCGACAGCGCCAGCGGCGATGCCGGTGACGGCGACGGCGCCACCGGGTCCGTCCGGTTCCAGGGACCCTCAATCTCCGCGCCCGTCGCGTCTCCTCCCGATCCCGAGGCCGAGGCGCGCAAGGAGGCGGGCGTCGGGATCGGGCTTTCGGACGATCTCCGCTCGATCCGCACGGCACTGGTCAAGGCGCATCTCGGGAACGACTTCGAGGCCGCCTTCGATCTCATGCTGTTCCAGTTCGGCCGCGCCGTGTTCACCCGCGGCTACCGGGACCATGCGCTCGACATCGCGATCAGGGAGACCGCCGACCGGCCCACGATGCGCATGAACGACCAGGACTTCGGCGCCTGGAGCCCGGGCGAGGCGATGCTCGCCGACCGCTCCAGCCTGCCGCTGGACTGGCTGACCATCAGGGACGACGGGGAGGCCTTCGCGGCCCTCCGGGTGTTGCCGGAGGCCCAGAAGCAGGCGCTGTTTGCGGCCTCGGTGGCGCGCACGGTCAAGGGCCAGTTGGCCTTCGAGCCCCAGGGGCGTCCCGAACTGGAAGCCACCGTCGCCCGGCTGGACATCGACTTCGCGGGCCATGTGCGCCCGACCGCGGGCATGCTGTGGTCGCGCATCAACAAGGGGCGCATCCTCGACATCGCCAGGGAGACCCTGGGAGCGGCATGGGCCTCGGCGCGGGCCAAGAGCAAGAAGGCGGCGATCGCCAAGGCGATGGAAGAGGCCTTCGCGGCCGGCAGCCCTCCGCTCGGGATCACGGCCGACGCCCACGCGGCCGCGCTCGCCTGGACGCCGCCCGGCTTCAAGGCGTTCGACGCGGGCCGCGCCGACGTCGAGGATGCCGGGACGGAGACGGAGGCGGACACCGAGGCATCGGACTCCGTGACCAATCCAGAACCGTCGGCCGAACCGGACGGCGCCGGTTGCGTGGAGCAGGCGGAGCCGCAGAGCGGCGACACACCCAATCCGCCGGAGCCGGTCTCCGTAGCCGAGAGCATCGAGGCCCCGGGGGCGGCCGTCGCTGCCAACGGCAACGGGAACGGCGTCGCCGCGTCCGCGGGTGACGAGACCGATCCCACGGTCGGCGATGACGACCGAACCGCCGAAACCGACGGCGCAGACGTCGAGCCTGCCGGCACGCCGACACCCCCGGAGATCGTCAGCCATGCCGGCAGGGTCAACGGCTACGACCACGGCGACGGGTCCGACATCCCCGAGTTCCTGCGCCGCGTCTGAACCGCCCTCCGGCCCGCAAGCGCCCCGCCCCGCACACTGCCGGGGGGGGCGCTTGCGTTCTTCCCATCCCATCATGGAGGCCCCACATGACCCAGACAGCCATTCCGCCCGCGGCGACGATCCGCGCCCGGGTCCACGACAGTGCGCTCAAGCGCGTCACGAGATTTTTTACATCTTCGTTCTACGAGATATTCGTCGAAGGACTGCAAAATTCACGCCGTGCCGGCGCCACCCGCGTACGCGTCACCGTAGACACACCCGCCGGCCAGCCTGCCGACGGCGCGCCCGAGCCGTCCGAAACACCCCTCACCGTGACCGTCACCGACGACGGCGTCGGCATCCAGAACCCCGCGGTCCTGTTGAGCTTCGGCGAGAACGGCTGGAGCGACGACCTGGTGGCCCGCGAGGACGCCGCCGGCATGGGGATCCTGAGCCTCGCACACCGCGGCTGCCGGATCGCCTCGCGGCCGCGCACGCAGGACGGCCATGTCGGGCAGGGCTGGTCCGTGGACCTCTTGCCCGAACATTTCACGGGCCACAGCGACGCCCAAGTCCTGTACGACGACACCGCGCCCTATCCATCCGGTACCGCCGTGCAGTTCCAGGCCACGGTCTCCGCGGACATGATCCGCACCGCGGTCGCCAGCGCGGCGCGCCACTACCCGCTGCCGGTCACGTTCGAAGGCGAGACGCTTGAACGCCGGGCCTTCCTCGACGGCGCCGTCCACGCCGAGGGCTGGAACGGCCTCGTCTTCGGCGTCTACCGGGACCTCCGGCGCGGCTACCTCGAGCCCGACCTCAACTTCTTCGGGCTGACGGTCCCGGTCCGCCTGCCCACGGTCGAAACCGTTCACCACGGCATCTGGTCCGTCCGCGCAGACGTCGCGGACTGCCCTGGCCTGGAACTGGTGCTGCCGGCGCGCCGGGAAGCCGTGGAGAACGCGTTTCTGGCCGACATGCGCGAGGCGGCGCGCCTGGCGGTCTACCGCGCCATGGCCGCCGATTCCGATCCGCGGCCCGCCTTTGCCGACTGGAGCCGGGCCCGCGACGCAGGGATCGACCTCGCGCCGCCGCCGCCGGTTCTCCGTCCCTGGCGGCCCGGCATTGCCGACATAGACGACTGGCGGGAGCCGCCCAAGCCCGCGCCGGCCGGCCCCGATGCGATGGTCATGGTTTGCGATCCCGAGGCGCAGGCGCTGTGGCGAACCGCCGAGCGCGCCGGCATGGTCGAGGGGCTCTTCGAGGCTGACAAACGCCTCAACGGCTACGGCTGGTACGACCGGCTCGACCGCGTCACGGGCATCGACACCGAGGTCACCGACGGCGACGGCAGGACGTGGCCGCTCCACGAGTTTCCCGTGCCCGAGCGGACGGGAGCCGCCGCCCCGCTGGCGGCCCGTCCCGACGCGATCCGCATGGCGCTTGCCGTCAAGACCGCAGACGGCCGGGGCCACACGCTCGTTCTCCCCGCCGATCTAGCCTTCGCGGGCGAGGAGTTGTGCTGGGTCGGCGAAGCGCTGCCGCTGGTCACGGCGGACAGCACCCTGGAACCGCATCGGCTCGCGGAACTGCTGCGCTTCTCCTTCTTCTCGCCCTCCGACGACGCGGACGCCGACAGTTGGGACACCCAGGCCATGCGGTTCGACGAAGAGGCGCTCCACATCGCCACCAGGCTCCTGTGCAGCGAGGATTCGGCGCTGGAGATATCCATCGCCGAAACCGTCCGGCGCGAACTCTTCTGGCTGGTTCCGCGCAACCGCGAGGTGGAGATTTCCATCACCCGCCCGGACGTCCGGGTCGTCCTGGGCAATCCCGTCGAATAGTGTCAGGAGAACGTCCGAGGTTCCGCGGCTCACTTGGGAAGCGGGCCTGCAATCATCGGAGACATGCTTGACCGGGTGTGGGTCCTGGCATTATTGGAATACAAGGGAGAAACGACATGACAGGATTCGAGATTGCAACGCTCGCCATCGCCGCCGGTCAACTCGCCGTCGGAGCCGCCGCGGTCGGGGCCATCCTCTACGGCATCCGGCAGATGGGCCATGCCGGGGATCAGCGCGAGAAGCGCGAGGATGCCCGGCATGCGGAATCCATGACCGCGCTCCGGGCCCTGGTCCAGGGGCTCGAACGCCAGGGAGAAGCTCTCCAGCGCCAGGGAGAGGCGCTGGAAAGGCAGGGAGCCGTGCTCGAAGCGGCCCTGAAGGGCCGGACCTAGCGCCCGGCGCCGGAAAGGACAGGCGCCGTGCAAAACATCATCATCACCGCCAGGGCGCTCGACATCCGGCCATGCGAGGAATGCGGGGACACGCGGCCGGCGTTCGATCTTCAGATCAACGACCGCGGGGACCTCGCCACCTGGAACGTCTGCGAGGACTGCCTGCACTCCGAAGCGACCGCGAACCTGGGAGCCTGGGCCGCGGTTGCAGCCAGGTGAGACAACCAATCGCCGCCGCAGGGCAACCATCGCCCGCCGTCGAACGTTTCCATCCGCGCATGCGATTCCGTTCCGACGACTGATCCAACGGCGGCGCATCCGCGCATGACAATCGCGCGTTGGTGATTTCCATCACCCGCCCGGACGTCCGGGTCACCCCGGGCGATCCCGCCAAGACCGCAACCTGAGCCCGACGGACGCCGCAGCGCATTTGCGGCGACCGGCATTCCACCTTTCCCCACAGACTTGCCCCTGCGCCGCCTGGAGCCGGGGCCGGCCGTCTACGGTCGAGGGCCGGCCGGGGCGCGGGAGGCCGCCGTTCCGCGCCCCGGCATTCATTCTGCCCGCAGGAGACCGCCCAGAGAACTTCTCACGCCCCAGAGACGCGGGAAGCTGCCCGCGAACGGCGGGGCCCTGACGGCGATCACACACCTATCGTCAAGTTTTCGACCTCGCCCGGGCCATTCCTTCCGAGCATCCCCATCCCCTGCGCGCCCCGCCCCGGCCATTCGGCCAGGACGGGGCGCTTTCATTTTCAGCCACATGGAGATTGCCAATGCCCCCGGCCACGACACCGGCGCCGGGATGCGATTCCCCGGCACTCATTTTGCACTGCCTGATCCCCTGACGGGGCCGGAGGCCGGATCGGATGACTCCGGCCGGGAAAGAGAACGCCATGGAAATCCCAAAACCGATGGAAGCGCTGATCGGCGCGAGCGGGACGGCCAGGCTCACGGGCCTTTCCCTGCTCGACCTCGACTCGATGACCGTCCGGGAACTGCGGCGCCACGGACTCACCGCGGCGCAGGCCGGGAGGGTCAAGGCGGCCTTCGAGCTGGGCCGGCAACTGCTCGAAGCCGAAGCCTGCGTGCACGAGAACGCTCCGATGGTCAGAACTCCCGATGACGCTTACCGCTACATGCGGCCGCGGTACGTGAACGAATACCGGGAACACTTCGACGTGCTGTTGATGACCAACCGGAACAGGCTGATCCGCCGCCATCGGGTCTCCACGGGCAGCCTCACTTCGTCCGTGGTCCATCCTCGCGAGGTGTTCCACCCCGTCATCCGCGAGTCTGCGGCCGGGGTCATCTTCACCCACAACCACCCTTCGGGCGACCCCTCGCCTTCGCGCGAGGACGTGGACATCACCCACCGGCTCCGGCAGGTGGGCGAGGTGCTGGGAGTCCGCATCCACGACCACGTGGTCTGCGGGCATGACCGTTTCTTCAGCTTCAGCAGGGAGGGCCTCTTGTGACCATTCAGCATTCCGCCGGCACGCCGCCGGCCATGCACCCCATGGACCCGCGCCGCGGCCACCTCTCGCCGATGTTCTCGGCGTTCCTGTGCTGGCTCCTGGGTCTCAAGCCCATGACCAATCCGGCCATCACCAACGTCGCCGTCTCCGGCAACTGTGTGCTGGCCGCGACCGACGAGAACCCATTCTTCGACAGCCATCTCGGATCGCTCGACGACTTCGAGAGGAACATCCGCGGCTGGGGCCAAGCCTGCGGCGCCGATGCCGGCATGGTCGAAGGCCTTGTCGCCGGCGTAAGGAGGACAGTCCGATGAGCTTCCCCGATCTCCCCGAAGGCTACGACCGCCACAAGGATGCCCTTGCCATCGTCGATCCCGGAGCCTCGAATCCCGCCGGCGTGGCGCTCGCCATCCACCAGGCATGCAGCCAGGTCATCCACGAGGGCGGCAATCAGCGGGAAGACCCCGCGGTCCGCCTCATGACCAATTGCGGTAGGGACGCCGGTTACCCGGCGCCCCCCGCGCAGATCCTCGCATGCCCGCTAAGGCACGAGGCTCCTCCCTTGGGTTGCGCCCATGACAGCGCTGACGGCAAATCGTTGGTCTGGCCACGGGTGTCGGATTTTCAGCTTGGGCCAGTAGGCCGTGGTGAGTCGCGAGACGAGGCCCCATTGGGAACGGGTCCTCTGCGACCTGTGGCGCAACATCGTTTGCCACAGCCGCTTCAGGCGGATGATGAAGCGTTGTAGGTATGGGGTGCTGCCAGGGACAGCGAAGTAGTTCAGCCATCCGTTGACCACCTTCCCAAGCCATTTCGCCGTATCCACCACATCGTGGTGCATCCACCTGCGCAACACCTCCTTGAGCCGTTTCAGTGTGCGGGTCATCCGCTTCGCGACCGGTTTGCGCCCCAACCGGAAGTATCCCTTCCTGGTCTCCGTGCAGTAATGCGTGAAGCCCAGAAAATCGAAGGTCTCCGGTCTACCCTGCCCACGTCCGTGGCGACGCTCCTGGGCGTACTTTCCGAACTCAATGAGCCGGGTCTTGTCGGGGTGTATTTCCAGTTCGAAGCTTCCGAACCGCTCTTTGACGGCTTCCAGAAAGTGCTCCGCGTCCCGCTTGTGCTGAAACCCTACCACGAAATCATCGGCGTACCGCACGATGATTGTGTCGCCTCTGACCTCGCGGCTGCGCCACTTCTTCTGGAACCAAAGGTCGAGGACATAGTGCAGGTAGACGTTCGCCAAGACTGGTGAAACGACGCCCTGAACGCAAAAGGTAACTTCCGTCTTCGGGGCCGCCGTTGCCGGGT
>JAPPHW010000144.1 GCA_028820945.1 Defluviicoccus sp. | reverse complement strand
TCACCAACACGATGCGGATCGCGATCTCGATCTACAAGCGGGGCGACGACGCGGAATCGCACCTGCACACGCCGAACGCGAGCCGGACCATCATCTCCGAGAGCGGCGGCTACACCATCGTCGAGGGCGAGAAGATGTACCCCAAGCGCGGGGACCTGGTCTTCACGCCGAACGGCACCTGGCACGAGCACGGCAACGACGACGACAGCCCGGTGATCTGGGCGGATACGCTGGACTGGCCCCTGATCGACTTCCTGGGCTGCGCCTGGGCGCGCGACGACACCGAGAACGCGGTGGACCATGGCGACCCGGAGAACGGGTTCTCCGGGCGCTTTTACGGCCGCGGCGGCATCCGGCCCCTCTTCGCGCCGCACCACAGGGGCAGCGGCCAGGGCAACTCGCCGATGTTTCTCTATTCGGGGGTCGATATCCGCGCCGCGCTCGGCGATCTGGCGGGTTTCGACGGCGATCCGCATGAGGGCATCATCGTCGAGCTGGTCAACCCGGAGAACGGCTCGCCGGTGTTCACCACGATCTCATACCGCGCGCAACTCCTGCGCCCGGGCGAGGCGACGCAACCGTTCCGCCACACCGCGTCCACGATCTACTGGGTGGCGGACGGCGAGGGGACGACCGAGGTCGACGGCGAGGAGATGGCTTGGGCGCGCAACGATTTCTTCGTCGTCCCGAACCACCGCTGGCGGCGCTTCGTCAATACCGGCAAGACCGAAGCGATCCTCTACAGCTACACCGACCGGCCGCTGATCGAGAAGCTCGGCCACTACCGCGCGCAGGGCAAAGGCAAGGACGGCGCGACGGTGGAGCTGGAGTAGCGGACCCTTCGATACGGCGCTGGCGCGCCTACTCAGGGTGAGGAACTCCTTGTTTCCACCCTCATCCCGAGTAGGCGCGCCAGCGCCGTATCGAGGGACGGCTCACCCCTCGTCGGCGACGGTGTTGCGCAGCGTGCCGATGCCCGTGACCTCGACCTCGACGACGTCGCCGGCCTTGAGCCATTTGGGCGGATCGAAGCGGGCGCCGGCGCCGATCGGCGTACCGGTCGAGATTACGTCGCCGGGCTTGAGCGCCGCCCAGGTCGAGACGTAGCTCACCAGATAGGCGAAATCGAAGATCAGGTTGGCCGTCGTGTCGTCCTGGCGGACCTCCCCGTTGACCCGCCCGGTCACGCGGAGGTCGTCGTAGCCGCGTTCGGCGAACTCGTCCGCCGTCACCAACCAGGGGCCGACCGCGCCGCAATGGTCGAAGTTCTTGCCCTGGGTGACATTGAACTTGCCGTGGCGCATCCAGTCCCGGATGCAGCCTTCGTTGAGGCAGGTGAGCCCGGCGATGTGGTCGAGCGCGCGCTCGCGGGGGATTCGTCGCCCCCCTTCCCCGATGACGATCGCGATCTCGGCCTCGTAGTCGAGCTGTTCGGACTCCGGCGGTCGCAGGATCGGCTGTCCGTGACCGACCAGCGTGTCCGGCACCCGCATGAAGACGCTCGGAAAGGGCGGCAGAGACGAATCGTCGTACTCCTCGTTGCGGTGGGCGTAGTTGACGCCGATGCAGATCGTCTTTTCCGGCCACGGGACGGGCCGCCGAAAAGCGATCTCGTCCAGCCGGAAATCGGCCGGCGCGCCGCTCGCCGCCGCTTCCGCCCGGCGCCACGCGTCGTGATCCAGCAGGTCCGCCACGCCGCTTGCCTCGGGCATTCGCGGTCCGAGGTCGATCACCCCGTCGCCGTCGACCGTGCCGAAGGAGTGCCGCCCCTCCGCTTCGAAAGACACCAGTCTCACGCTTCCGCCCTCCTCAGATTCCCATCAGGTCGCGATAACCCTGCCAGAAGCCGCGCACCGAAACTTCCGTCGCCCTCGAGCCCGGGCTGGGCGCCACGTCCCGCCCGCCCATCTCGAGGAGCGAGGCCTTGTCGGGGTCGCGCCGGATGCCCTGGCTCACCCAGCTGCCGACGATTCCGTCCTCCATCGAGATCAGCCCGGCCGGACCGATCAGGTTGCTCTGGTGGACGCGGGCGGCACGCTCCGCCTCGCTGTCGTCGGCGCAGCCCAGGATGCGCCAGGACAGTTCGCAGGAACCGGGGCCCGTCGGCGTGCAGATCCTGAGCGCGATCGAGTTCAGCGTCTGCTGCAGGACGAAGTTGGGAAAGACGCTCTGGATCGCGAGCGTCGTCCCGCAATCGTACTCCGGCCAGCCGCGCACGATGCGCGGATCGGCGATGTCGTAATCGTCGTCCGCCGCGCGCAGCTTCTCCGGGTCGTATTCCGGCTCCTCCCGGTCGGTCGCGGCGATCGAGTAGCTGATATGGTGCCAGCCGCGGTCCGACAGCCTGATTCCGCCTTCCATCGACAGCCGGTTGATCCGCGTCGCGGTGAAGAAAAGATGGAGCAGGCTCGCGTGGTAGGAATCGCGAACGTTCTCCATGTAGAGCTTCCAGTTGTTCGCCATCGACTGGGTGTAGGTGCCGAGGATCGTCATGTCGCGCCCGACCACGCGGTCGATATTGGCGCGCATCTCCGGGCCGAGATAATCCTCGAGCGGCGGCGCGTCGTCCGACAGGGTCGCGAACACCAGCCCGCGATAGACCGCCACCCTGAGCGGCGTCATCCGGTGGGCCGAGAGGTCGAAATCCTCCGGCATGCCGCCCCTGCCGCCGGCGCCCTTCTGGAACGCGACCGAGGTCAGCCGGCCGGAAAGGTCGTAGGTCCAGTTGTGGTAGACGCAGGTGAGCCGCCCGTCGACGCACCCGGCCTCGTCGATGCAGACCAGGTTGCCGCGATGGACGCAGCGGTTCACCATGGCGTTGATTTCGCCGTCGGCATCGCGGATTGCGACGATAGGGGTGTCGCCGATCCGGGCGCGCCGGTAGTCGCCGGGTTCGGGGATCTCCCGGTCGGTCATGACGAAATGCCAGACCGGCCCGCGGAAGATCCGGTCCTGCTCGGCCTCGTAGATTTCAGGATCGGAATAGATGCGGTAGGGAACCCGGCTCACGCCCTCTCCCGGCCACTCGAAAACCGGTTCGACTCCCACCCGGCGTTCCCTCCGCACATTCCCTCGGCGATTGCCGCGCGCACTATATCGGCACGCCCCGGGAGGCGCCATTCGACGGGCGCGGGCTACTCGATTGTCGGTTCAGACAGAGCGCACGTGTCGTGCCGGATCGAGCGACGACACTGCACGTCAGATACGCACACCGACCCAAGGATCGACGGTCTCGACGCCGGTGTTGCGGAACTCGCCGGTGTTCCTCGTCACGACGGCGAGACCGCGCGTGGCCGCCGCCGCGGCGAGGAAGGCGTCCGGCACGTGGTCGTCAAGCGCCTCCCCGCGGCGGCGCTTGTTCTCCATGATCCGCGCGCACGCCTCCGCATCGGCCAGGGTCCACTCGACGATGCGGTCCTCAAACAGTTCGTCGAGAAGGTCGTGGAACCGGTCGACGAGCCCGCGACGCCGACGACCGGGAGCCAGACGGCCGATGCCGTCGAGCACCTCCCAGACAGTGATTGACGCAAGGCCCAAGCCCTCGTCGGCGATCGAATCGAGAAAGCCGGCGACTCGCGGTTCGGGCCGCGGACGCATCATCTCCGAGACCACGTTCGTGTCTATCAACCACGCGAGCGGAGCGGTCATTCCTCCTCTTCGCCGGAGAACGACAGCGGTTTGTAGCCACACTGGATCGGGGACGGAAGCTCGACGCCGTGATCCTCTCCGAAATGCCGCGCGAAAGCTTCGGACGGCTTCGGGCGGCGCTCGGTCTTGATCCGCCTCTCGTGGATCAGGCGACGGACCAGCTCTTCCATCGAGACGCCAACCTGTCGCGCCTCGCGCCGAAGCCAGGACTTGTCTCCCGGATCGATGTCGCGAACGGTGATGCTGCTTCCCATGCCGGCGCCTTCCAGTCGGTCGGGAGCTCGTCTGCGGGCCAACAATCAAATTATGCTACCAGGAATCGTGGGTCAAAGGTTTGCCGTTCTCACTTCGCTGGCACGCCGACGTCGCGGATTTCCCTCTGCGTCGCATGAGTGCCTTCGAACCGTCGCCGCCCTACCTTTCGGGGATACCGGTTGGCACGCCAAGGGGCGCTGTGTACACTCCGCCGCGCCCGGCCCCGGGGGCCGGAATCTCATGTCGGCGCGCCGTTCGCGCGCGTCCGGGCCAGACGGAGGCGCAGGAGAGAATGAGCGATATCGAGTTCCACGCCGTCGCCAAGACCGGCGATCTCGACGACGGCGAAGCGATCCAGGTCATCGTGGGAAAGAAGGAAATCGCGATCTACAACCTGGAAGGCGCGTACTACGCCACCGACGACATCTGCACCCATGCCTATGCCTCGCTGGCCGACGGCTATGTCGAGGGCTACTCGATCGAGTGCCCGCTGCATGGCGGCTGTTTCGACATCAAGACCGGCAAGGCGTTGACGCCTCCGGTCACCGAGGACCTCAAGGTCTACGAGGTCAAGATCGACGGCGAAGACATCCTGGTCGGCGTACCGGGCTAGCCGCCCCTCCGGGGACTCCCGTTCGATGAGCGATTTGCGATTCGTCGTTATCGGCGCCGGCCAGGCCGGCGGCTGGGCGGCGAGGACGCTGCGCGACGAAGGGTTCGGGGGCGGCATCGTCGTGATCGGCGAGGAGCCCTACCCGCCCTATGAGCGCCCGCCCTTGTCGAAAGAGGTCCTGCTCGGCAAGGAACCGGCGGAATCGAGCTATCTCTGGCCCGAGGGCTCGTTCGACGAGATCGGGATCGAGCTCAGGACCGGCATCGAGGCGGCCGCGATCGACCGGGCGGCCAAATCGGTCGCGCTGTCGGACGGCGGAACGATCGCCTACGACAAGCTGCTGATCGCCACCGGCGGCCGGGTCCGCGAGCTACCCGTCGAGGGGGCGGAACTCGACGGCGTCCACTACCTCCGGGGCATCGACGACAGCGCGGCGATCCGGGCCGACCTCGGCGAAGGGGCGAAACTCCTGGTCATCGGCGGTGGGTGGATCGGTCTCGAAGTCGCCGCCGCCGGACGCATGCTGGGGGCGGACGTCACGGTGGTGGAAGCGCTCGACCGGCTTTGCGGCAGGGCCCTGACGCCGGAACTCGCCGCCTGGCTGCTCGAGGTCCATCGCGGCCGGGGTGTCGAGGTGAGGCTGGGCACGACCGTCGAGGCGCTGACCGGCGAGGGCCGGGTGAGCGGCGCCCGGTTGTCCGGCGGGGAAACTCTATCGGCAACCGCCGCGGTGATCGGCATCGGCATCGTCCCAAATGTCGAGTTGGCCGAGGCGGCGGGACTCGAAGTCGACAACGGCATCAAGGTCGACGCGCTCTGCCGCACGTCCGATCCCGACATCTATGCCGCCGGCGACGTGACCAATCACCCGAACGATCTGCTGGGCCGCAATATCCGCCTCGAATCCTGGGAGAATGCGCAGAACCAGGGCATCGCGGCCGCCAAGGCGATGCTGGGCGGAGAGACCCCCTATCGCGAGATCCCCTGGTTCTGGTCGGACCAGTACGACGTCAACATCCAGCTCGTCGGCCTCCCGACCGATTTCGAGCAGACCGTCACGCGGGGCGACCGCGCCGACGGCAGCTTCGTCGAGTTCTACATGAAAGGCGGCAGGATCGACGGCGCGGCGGCGATCGACAACCCGCGCGACATCCGCTTCGCCAAGCGCCTCATGCAGGCCGAGAAGATCGTCGACCCGGCCGCGCTGGCCGATCCGTCGGTGAAGCTCCAGGCGCTGCTCAGGGGCTGACCGCCGGCCGCCGTTTTCCTCTCGTCATGGGTGAGAGGACTTTCGATACCGCTTAATGACAACGGGCGGCGATTGACCTAATTTCCATCGGGAACGTTCAGCAACGCCGCGCGGGGAAAATGAACGAACTGGTTTCCGGGAACGGATCGGGGGAGTCGCACGGCAACGGCGCGGAGTCGCCGCTGCCCCTGCTGATCGACCCGTTCGACCGCCGGGTTTCCTATCTCCGCGTCTCCGTCACCGACCGTTGCGATTTCCGCTGCGTCTACTGCATGGCGGAATCGATGACCTTCCTGCCCAAGGCGGAGGTGCTGACTCTCGAAGAGCTCGACCGGCTGTGCAGCGCCTTCGTCCGCCGAGGGGTGCGCAAGCTCAGGCTCACCGGCGGGGAACCCCTGGTACGCCGTAACATCATGTGGCTCATTGAGCGCCTCGGCCGCCATCTCGGCGACGGCACGCTGGAGGAGCTCACGCTCACCACCAACGGCAGCCAGCTCGCGCGCTTCGCCGACGACCTCCGTGCGGCGGGCGTTCGGCGCATCAACGTCTCCATCGACACGCTCGACAGCGCCAAGTTCACCGAAATCACCCGCTGGGGCCGGCTCGAGCAGGTCCTCGACGGCCTCGCGGCGGCGGACGCGGCGGGGCTCCGCATCAAGATCAACGCGGTGGCGCTGCGCGGGGTCAACGACCACGAACTCGCCGACATGGTCGAATGGTGCGGCGCGCGCGGCTACGATCTCACCTTCATCGAGGTGATGCCGTTGGGCGAGATCGGCGGCGATGCAAGGCTCGATCAGTATCTGCCGCTCTCGATGGTGCGCGCCGGGCTCAAGCGCCGCTTCACGCTGGACGAGAGCGACTATTCGACCGGCGGCCCCGCGCGCTACACGGTTTGCCGGGAGACCGGCGGGCGGGTCGGGTTCATCACGCCGATGACCCACAATTTCTGCGAGTCCTGCAACCGCGTACGGCTGACCTGCACGGGCACGCTCTATATGTGCCTCGGCCAGGAGGACGCGGCCGATTTGCGCGCGCCGCTGCGCGAGAGCGAGGACGACGCGCTTCTGATGGACGCCATCGACGAGGCCATCGGCCGCAAGCCCAAGGGGCACGACTTCGTCATCGACCGGCGCCGGCGCGGTCCCGCGGTCTCGCGCCACATGAGCGTCACCGGCGGCTGAGCGACCTATCGCAATGGACACCGCGACCCGATCGAACCTCTACCGGTTCCGCGACCCTCAGGCACTGCTCCACCCCTATACCGACGCGGTAGAGAACGAGCAGGAAGGCGCGCTGGTCATGGCGCGCGGCGACGGAATCCATGTCTGGGACGAGACCGGCAAGGAATATATCGAGGGGATGGCCGGACTCTGGTGCGTCTCGCTCGGCTTCGGCAACGAGCGCCTCGCCGAGGCGGCCCACC
>JAPPHW010000178.1 GCA_028820945.1 Defluviicoccus sp. | reverse complement strand
GTCCCAGGCTCTCCGCGACCCCGGACAGCAGGCGGGCGATATCGTCGGCGCGAGAGACGTCGGCGACGAACGGGACCGCCTCGCCGCCGGTTTCTGCCGCGATGTCGCGCGCCGCCGCCTCGATCGCCTCGCGCCCGCGCGCGCAGATCGCGACCCGCACGCCCTCCGCTGCCAGCGCGCTCGCGCAGGCACGCCCGATCCCCCGGCTCGCGCCCGTCAGCAGCGCAACCCTGCCCTCGAGTCCGAGATCCATGCCGGCTTACCCCTCGCGGAACGTTGGCAGCGCCGAAGTCGACGGTCAACAAACGGGGCGACCGTCGGCGAATACGGTCCGCTTGCGGAGCACCGGGGGGCGGTGCAACAATCTTTCCACGGTCCGGGACGCCGGGACTGCACGGGAGGCACGACGGTAGGACCACGATGACCAGACCTTGCCCCGGGCCGCTGCCGCCACGCCCGCCCGTCTCCCAGGCACCGCCCGGGACCTGCGACACCCACGCCCACATTATCGGGCCGTACGACCGGTTCCCGCTGGACGACGGCCGGTTCTACACCGCGCCCGAGTCGCCGTTGGAGGCCTATGCCGCCCTGCAAGAGGCGCTGGGCATCGAGCGCGCGGTGATCGTCCAGCCGAGCTGCTACGCCACCGACCTGTCGGCGACCGCCGATGCATTGGCCCGGCTTGGGGATCGGGCGCGGGCCGTCGCGGTGGTCGAGCCAGATATCGGCGACGAGGAGTTGCGCAGGCTCGACGGGCTTGGATTTCGCGGTGTCCGCTTCGCCCCGGTCCTGTTGGGCGGCGACCCGATGCCGATCGTCCAGGCGTTCGCGCCCCGCGCCGCCCGGCTGGGCTGGCACATCGACCTGTTCATCGACGGGCCGCGGGAAATGACCGGCATGCTGGCCGGACTCAAGGCGCTCGACATCGACCTGGTGCTCGACCATTTCGCCCATTTCGGCGGCGCGGACGGCTTCGATCATCCCGGATTCGACGCGCTGATCGATCTGGTCGCGGCCGGGCGCTGCTGGGTGAAGCTGTCCTGCCCCGACCGCCTGAGCGCGGCCGGCCCGCCTTATGAAGACATGGTGCCGCTCGCCAAGGCGCTCATCGATACCAGGCCGGACCGCATGCTGTGGGCCACCGACTGGCCGCATGTCGGACATTGGGACCAGCCGGTTCCGGACGACGCGGACCTCCTCGAATGGCTCGCCGGCTGGGGCGTCGACCGGAAGACCCTCGACATGATGCTGGTCGACAATCCGGCCGCCCTCTACGGGTTCGAATAGACGCATCTGCCGACGCCCACCCGCGCATCGCGGGCGCGCAACGACCAACCAGGGAGGAAAACCAAATGTCGTCTTCGATCGTGCTGTTTTCGCGTACCGCGTTGATGGCGGCGGCGGTCGTTGTCGCCGGCAATGCCGCTGCGGCGACGATATCGCTCAAGTTCGGCCAACCCTCGCAGCCGGACCCCAACCGCGGGCCCTATGCCGACGCGCCGCACCAGTTCACGCTGGCGCTGGAGAAGCTGCTGCCCGGCCAATTCAAGATCAAGGTCTACCCGAACCGGCAGCTCGGCGACGAAAAGGAGATGCTCGAGCAGGTCCGGTTCGGCACGCTCGACATGGACATCACCACCAACGCGGTCGTCGCCAACGTGGAGTCCAGTTTGTTGGCCAACGACCTGCCGTTCCTCTACCCCGACGCCCCGACCGCGCACCGGGTGCTCGACGGGCCGATCGGCCAGTCGATGCTGGCCAAGCTGGAAGCCAAGAATTTGATCGGTCTGGCGTTCTTCGAGGGCGGCTTCCGCCACATGATGAACAATGCCCGTCCGGTTATTACCCCGGCCGACGTGAAGGGGGTGAAGTACCGGGTAATGCAGAACCCGGTGTTCATCGGGATGTTCAACTCGCTCGGCGGCAACGCGATTCCGATGGCATTCGGCGATCTGTTCACCGCCTTGCGGCAAGGTACGGTCGACGGCATGGAGCTGCCGATCACCGCCGGCTTCGCGGTCAAGGCGAACGAGGTGACGAAGTACCTTTCGCTGACCTCGCATACCTATTCGGCGCTGGTGATGACGGTCTCCAAACGGGCTTTCAACAAGCTCGACAAGGACCGGCAGCAGACCTTCCGCAAGGCCGCCCTGATGGCCAACAAGGTGCAGCGGGCCAACAACGCCAAGCGGGAAGCCGCCGCCCTCGACGGGCTCAAGAAGCGCGGGATGACGGTCAACCCGGTCAAGGACCTGGCCGAGTTCCGGTCGATGGTCACGCCGGTCTATGACCAGTTCCGCGAGCGGATCGGCTCCGACCTGCTGGACTCGCTGCTCGCCGCGGTCAAGAAGTAGCCGGCGGTCCGGCGCCGCGCGGCAAGTCCCTGTCGCGCGGCGCTCCGCCGCATGCCGGTCATGACCCGGCTCCTCGAAACCGCTTCGGACCTGTTCGCGCGGCTGACCCGGAGCCTCGCGGTGGCGATGGCGGCGGTGATGGTCGTCTGCCTTCTGCTCCAGATCTTCTTCCGCTACGCCCTGTCGAGCCCGCTGACCTGGACCGAGGAGTTGGCGGTGCTGATGTTCGCTTGGATCGTCATGCTGATGGGCAGCCTGGGCGTGCGCGAGGATTTCCACGTCCGTCTGACTCTGTTGCTCGACCGCATTCCGGATTCCGCGCGGCGGTGGGTGGAACAGGCGACGCTGGCGGCCATCCTCGTCTTCGGCGTGCTGCTGGCCATCGCCGGCTATCACTATGTCGAGGGAACGCTCGGCGTGGTCTCGGCCGCCATCGGGTTCCCGATCGAGGCGCTTCATTTGGCGGCGCCGGTGTGCGGGGTTCTGATCGTGCTCCACGCCGCGGCGCGGCTGCTCGGCGGGGGGCGCGAGCCATGAGCGAGGCCGCCTGGGTTCTGACGCTGGGCACCGCCGCGCTGTTCGTCCTCGGCGTGCCGATCGTCTTCGCCATCGGCATCGCCTCGCTCGGCGCGCTCATTCTGGCCGATGTCGGCATCGTGATCCTGGGCCAGAAGATGATCCAGGGCTCGACGATCTTCAGCCTGCTTGCCGTACCCTGCTTCATCCTGGCCGGCGACATCATGCAAACCGGGGGGCTGGCCTCACGGCTGATCAATGTCGCCCGGGTCATGGTGCGCCATCTGACCGGCGGGCTCGGCATGGTGACCGTGTTGTCCGCGACGTTCTTCGCGGCGCTGTCGGGGTCGTCGCCCGCGACCACGGCGGCAATCGGCAGCATCATGATTCCGGAAATGGAAAAGCGCGGCTACCGGCGCGACTTCTCGACCGCGCTGGCGGCCTCGGCCGGCCCGCTGGGCCAGATGATCCCGCCGTCCATCCCGATGGTGATCTGGGGGGTGATCTCCGAGACCTCGATTACCGCCCTGTTCTTCGCCGGCATCGTACCGGGCCTGCTGACGTCGTTCGGGCTGATGGTGGTGTGCTACTGGGTCGCCCGCGCGCAGGGCGTCCTGGGCGACGAGCATCGCGCCAGCGCGCGCGAGCTGGTCGCCGCGGTCGCCGATGGCAAGTGGGCGCTGTTGACCCCCCTGATCATCCTCGGCGGGATCTATGGCGGGGTGTTCACCCCCACCGAGGCGGGCGCGGTCGCGGTCGCCTACAGCCTGGTGATCGGTGTCTTCGTGCATCGCGAGATGAAGCTGTCCGATCTGCCGGGGATACTGTTGAAGTCGATGCGGACGACGGCGATCGCCATCTTTATCCTGACCACGGCGCTGTCCTTCGGCTTCCTGATCGCGTTGGAGGACCTGCCGGCCAGGGTCACGCAGGTGCTGTTCGGGATTTCCGACGACCCGGTGGTCGTGCTCCTGATGCTCAACCTGTTGCTGCTGATCATCGGCGCCTTCATGGACACCATCTCGGCGATGGTCATTCTGGCGACCGTGCTGATCGCCATCGGCCGGCAGCTAGGGCTCGATCCGGTTCATCTGGGCGCGATCATCGTGATCAATCTCGCGATCGGCTTTCTCACGCCGCCCTTCGGCATCAACCTGTTCGTCGGCGCCGCCATCTCGGGATTGCGCGTCGAGGCGATCGCCAAGGCAATCTGGCCGATGCTGTTGGTGGAGATACTGGTGCTGCTGGCGGTTACCTACTTTCCCGCCGTCACCCTTACGATTCCCCGCCTGCTGCAGTGAACGGGCCGGCGCCCGCTACTCCGCCGCCGCGGCCTCTTCCGCGCGCAGCCGGTCCATCAGGCGGCGCGCCTGGAGGTGGGCGGCATCGGCGTTGATGTCGATCCGGTCGGCGGCCGGCCGGGCGTCGTTCCGCCCTTGCTGCGCCTCCAGGAAGGCGATGTCCTCGAGGAACGCCGTCCGGACCTGGTCGTGCATCCCCTCGGTGATGCCGGGCACGGTGAGCTTCGCGCTGTGCGCCTGGGCCCAGAACTGGTGCAGGCTGGTTTCGGTCTCGGGCGTGATGGCGTTGAGGTTGCAGTTCGACATGCCGCGGCCGCGGTCGCCCTCGGGCGCGCCGGTGCCGGTGGGCGCGCCGCCCACGTCGAGGATCACCGCCGAGGGCGCGATGAAATCGACGATCTGCCAGCGGTCGATATTGCCGGCGAACCCGCCGAGCTTCGCCAGCATCGGCGGCGGCGGGCGGTCGATTATCCAGCGGGTCGTGCGCACCCCGCGCGGCGTTCGCTCCGTCTCGGCCGGCGTCTCGGCCACCCCCATCTCGCCCAGCGTGGTCGGGTGGACGAAGGGGAGGTGCGAGAGGTCGAGCAGATTGTCGATCAGCAGTTGGTAATTGCACCGGATGTGGAGATAGGACGGCTTGGCCCGCCAGTCCGGGTGATCGAGCCAGTGGAAATCGGGAATGTCGGCCGGGTCCATGCGGTCCGCATCGCCCATCCAGATCCAGACGAACCGGTCGCGCTCGACCAATGGAAAGGCGGGGACGCGCGCGCCGGGCGGGATCGTGCTCTGGCCGGGCACCGCGACGCACGCGCCGGTGGCATCGAACTGGAGCCCGTGATAGCCGCACTCGATCCGGTCCCCCAGGACCCGGCCCATCGAGAGCGGGAGCGCGCGGTGGCAACAGCGGTCCTCCAGAGCCACCGGGGCTCCCTCCCGGGTCCGGTAGAGGAGGACGGGCGTGCCGAGGATCTCCCGCGAGAGGGCCTGGCCGGTCTCGACCTCGTGCTGCCACGCGGCGACGTACCAAGCGTTTCGGACGAAGGCGTTCATGGGCCGCGATGGTGACTCGGCGCGGCGCCGCGGGCAAGCGCCGGCCGGGTGGGCGGTTGCCGCGGCGGCGGCTAATCTCCATCCTTCCGCGCGTCACCGACGCGTTCCGCTGGAGTCCCCATGCCCGACACCGTGAACACGATTTTCGGCCGCGAAGCCTTTCTCGCCCTCCTGGAGAGCGAGGGGGTGACGCATCTCTTCGGCAATCCCGGCACCACCGAGCTGCCGATCATGGCAGCGCTGCCGGGCCGGCCGGCGATGACCTACGTGATGGCGCTGCAGGAGGCTCTGGTGGTGGCCATGGCGGACGGGTTCTCGCGCGCCTCCGGCACCTTGAGTGCCTGCAACGTCCATGTCGCGCCCGGGCTCGGTAACGCCATGGGCTCGCTCTTCAACGCCAACTGGATGGGCTCGCCGATCATCGTCACCGCCGGGCAGCAGGAGCAGGGTCACGGGCTCACCGAGCCGATGCTGTATGCGCCGCTGGTGCCGATCGCCCAGCCGCTGGTGAAGTGGGCGATCGAGGTCAACCGGCTCCAGGACCTGCCGCGGATCGTCCGCCGCGCGGCGAAAGTCGCGATGACCCCGCCGACCGGGCCGGTGTTCATCTCGCTGCCGGGCGACGTGCTCAACGAGCAGGACGCGCTTGAGCTCGGCCAGCCGACCCGGGTCGACACCGCCGGCCGGCCGACGGACGAGGCGCTGGAACGGCTCGCGGACCGGCTGCTCGCGGCCAGGCGCCCGGTGCTGCTGGCCGGGCACGAGATCGCGACATCGGATGCGCTGGAAGAAGCCGCCGCGGTAGCCGACGCGCTCGGCGCTCCGGTCTACCAGCAGACCGTCTGCGACGGGGCGCATTTCCTATCCGAGCACCCGGCGTTCATGGGCGGGCTCAGCCGCGAGCAGCGCGATGTCCGCGAGACCCTTTCGCCCTACGATTTGATGTTCTGCATGGGCTCGGACGTGCTGCGCATGTCGGTGTTCAGCGAGACCGATCCGCTGCCCGACGGCATGGCGCTCGTCCAGGTCGGCCTCCGCGACTGGGAGATGGGGAAGAACTACCCGGCGGAGATCGCGCTCCGCGCCGACGTCAAGGAAACGCTCGCCGCGCTCGCCGCCGTCATCGGGCGGAAACGGGGCGCCGAGGGGGCCGCCCGGGCGGAGGCCTCGCTCGCGGCTCTGTCGGAGACCAACTGGACCGCGAAGCGCGAGGCCCTCCGCGCGAAGACGCTGGCGCGCGCCGATATAAGGCCGATCCCCCCGGAACTCGCGATGCTCCGCATCGTCGATGCCCTGCCGGCGGACGCGGTAATCGTCGAGGAAGGAATCCTGAGCGGCCGCTCGATCCCAGCGCTGTACCCCTTCCGCGACGCCAACGCGCTATATGGCCTCGGCAGCGGCGGCATCGGTTTCGCCATGGCGGGCGCGGTCGGGGTGCAGATGGCGCTGAGGGACCGGCCCGTGGTGGCGGTCGTCGGCGACGGCAGCGCGATGTACAGCATCCAGGCGCTCTGGACCGCCGCCAACGCGAAGCTTCCCATCACCTACGTCATCGCCAACAACGGCGGCTACCGCATCATCAAGGAGCGGCTGAAGGCGTTCCACGGCGTCGAGGACTACACGGGCATGGAGTTCAGGGATCCGCCGATCGACTTCACCGGCCTCGCCCGCTCGATGGGTGTCGAGGCGCACCGCATCGAGGATGCCGACGACATCGGACCCGCCATCGCGGAGTCGACCGGAAGGAACGGTCCGACACTGCTCGATGTCGTCGTGGACGACGGATTCGGGAACGAGGGGCGGTAACGCCTATTGCCGGCCCGGGCGGATCAGCAGCCGCCCGTAGAGCCACAGGAACCCGGCGTAGCCGCAGCACCAGAGGACGGCCGAGAGCGTCCAGAGCGGCATCGACCATTCCGGAACGGCGCCGCCCGCGAGCCGGATGAGCACCGAGGCCACGACCGACAGGTAGACCGCCGCCGTCGCCGGGCCTGCCGTCAGCTCCCGCCCGGTATGGCCCAGCGTCGCGCGCGTCATCACGGCGAGTGT
>JAPPHW010000138.1 GCA_028820945.1 Defluviicoccus sp. | reverse complement strand
TTGGGCACCACCTGGAAGGCGATCACCAGCGGATAGACCCCGGTGCGGAACAGCCGCGAGAAGGCGAGCATTATGCCGAGCCCGACGCCGACCGCGACGGCGAGCAGGAACCCGTAGATGCATTGCAGCGTCGTCGGCCAGGTGTGGGTCAGTAGAAGGTCGTAGCGCTCGACCATGACCTCGAAAATGCGGACCGGAGTCGGCAGGATCGCCTCCGGAATCTTGAGCACGACCACGACGACCTGCCACAGGACCAGGATCGCGATCGAGATCACCGTCGCGGGCGCGAGATTGACCGCCTGCGTCGCGATCTGCGCCCCAAATCCGTTCCGTTCCGCTTGTGCCATGGCTTAACCCTCGATCGCCTTGCGCAGCTCGGCGACATAGACGTTGAACGCCGGCGTCTCCTCGATGTCCAGCGTGCGCGGCCGCGGCAGGTCGATGTCGACGATCTTGCTGATCACGGCGGGGCGCGGCGACATGACGAACACGCGGTCGGACAGGAACACCGCCTCGCGGATCGAATGGGTGACGAACAGCACCGTCTTCTGGAACTCCTGCCAGATCCTCAGCAGCTCCTGGTTCATGGCGTCGCGAGTAATGGCGTCGAGCGCGCTGAACGGCTCGTCCATCAGCAGGAGCGTCGGGTTGTGGATCAAGGCGCGGCAGATCGCCACCCGTTGCTGCATCCCGCCGGAAAGCTCGCTCGGAAAGTTGTCGGCGAACCCGCCGAGCCCGGTCATCTCCAGGAGGGCGTCGACACCGTCCCGGTAGTCGGCCACGCGCAGCCCGAGGCTCTCGATCGGGAACAGCACGTTCTTCTCGATCGTCCGCCACGGCATCAGCACCGGCGACTGGAAGACCACGCCGGTGTCGCGCCTGGGACCGGTCACCGCCTCGCGGTCGATCTCGATCGAGCCCCCGCTGATCGGCAGCAGCCCGCCCACCGCCATCAGCAATGTCGACTTGCCGCAGCCGCTCGGGCCCAGAATCGACACGAACTCGCCCTCGCGGATGGCCATGTCGACATTCCGGATCGCCTCGATCTCCTCGCGCCGCGTCTGGTAGATCTTGCGCAGCGCGGCGATCTGGACGTGGACTGAATTCTCGGCCATGAGCTCCCTATCCCGGCCCGCCCCGAAGGGCGGGCCGGGGCCGGTTCGATTGCTACCGCCGATCCGCTATGGCGCCGGAAGGGCGCCCGTCAGGCCTTGCTCGGATCGAACTTGGCGTTGTTCTTGACCGCCGTTTCCCACTCGCTCGCCGACATCTTGATGTTGCCCGCGAACTTGTTGGTGAACAGCTTGTCGACCGGCGGCACGTTCTTGGCTTCCATGTACTTGATGACCACGTCGCGGGTGCGCTTCTGGTCGTCGGGAAGCATGTAGCCGAGACCGTGATCCTTCACCGCCGGGCCGAGCGACAGCGCGTTCGTGTTACCCGCCTGAGTGAGCAGCAGGTTGCGGTCGCGGGTCTTCAGCTCCGGCTTGGCCTCGATCATGGCGTCAAGCGCCTTGCCCGCGTCGAGGATCTGGAGCTTGAGCCCCTCCATCGCGCCGTCGACCATTTGCTGCACCAGGTCCGGGTCGTTCTTGATCATATCGGAGCGGGTGATCAGCCCGAGATCGAGGGTCTGGAGGCCGAAATCGGCATAGAGGAAATGAACCGCCGGGGTATTCATCTCCAGCGTCGCCGCATTGGACACGTAATAGCTGCCGGTGCACTCGGCCTGCTTGTTGACCACCGTCGAGATCAGCTTGCTAGGATGCACGATGATCTGATTGACCTTGGACTTGTCGACCCCCGCGGCCCGCGCGAATCCCGGGAACATCACCGTGTCGCCCGACGCCGCGGCCTGGACGACGCGGTTGCCCTCGAGATCCTTGGCGGTCTTGATGCCCGAGTCCTTGCGGCACGAGATCGCGATCGGGCTGCGCTGCAGCTTGGCGCCGATGCCGACGACGTCGAGCCCCTTGGAAACGCCGTTGACCATCACGCCGTAGCTCGCCTCGCCGAACATCGCCTTGCCGGCGGAGATCGTCTTGCACGCCGCGCCCGAGCCGTAGCCGCGGGAGATCGCGACATCGAGTCCGCGCTTCTTCCAATAGATCTTTTGGGCGGCGAACTCGAACGAATGGCCACCCACGAACAACCAGGGCAGCATGAACGTGACCTTGCGCATCTTCGACGCGCCGGCCTCCGAGATGAACGCGGGCGCCGTCCCGGTCGCCAGAATCAGGCCGAGACCGGTCGTGCTCGCGAGGAACGACCGCCTCGTCGGAGCCTTCGGAATCTTGTTGTCCTTCACGATATTGCCTCCTCTGTTTCCGTCATGCCGTGACGGTATCAACGGGCCGCGGCCTGTACAACCTCGCGCGCGCCCGGCGGGCATTGTCCGGCGTCGCCCCCGGTGCCATCATCGGACGAGACTGCGAGGAGTTTCCGATGACGATGGCCCGGCACGACCGCCCGCCCGAGCTCGTGGGCGTCCCGTTGGACGAGATCGCCGAACGCTACACCCGCGCGTTCCGGCAGATCACGCCCGACTGGGAAGCTTTCGAGGACGCGAGGATCGAGGGGTACAAGCGGGCCCAGCACCGCTTCATCGGCCCCGGCGGGTCGGGTAAGCACGACGATAACGAGGCGATCCCCGCGCGCGGCTTCACCCTGTCGATCATGTATGTCGAGCCGGGCCAGGGAAACGCGGCGCACACCCACGAGGTCGAGGAGATCTTCTTCGTCCTCAAGGGCCACCTCACGGTGTTCTTCGACGACGAAAGTACCGGCGAGCGGATCGAGAAACGACTCGGCCCGTGGGAATGCGCCGCCTGCCCGCCCGGGGTCGTGCACGGATACGTCAACGACAGCCTGGAGCCGGTCTATTTCCAGGTCATGCTCGGACGCGGCCGGCCCGAGACCATGGGTTATTCCGACGAAGAGCTGTTCCAGCGCCGCGACGCCCATCTGAAGAGCGCCTGAACCCTTGCGGGTCATAGGAGAGCGGATCCGCCGGATCGAGGATCCGGCGCTGCTGCGCGGGCGCGGGCAGTTCGTCGACGACATTCATATCCCGGGCACGTTGCACGCCGCTTTCGTGCGCAGCCCCCACCCGCACGCCCGCATCGCGGGTATCGGTGTTTCCGCGGCCGCGGGCCTGGAGGGCGTGCACGCGGTCTATGTCGGCGACGATCTCCGGCCTCATATCGTCCAGCCGCGCATGCCGCTCGGCTTCAAGGACAACCGGCTGCCCGACGACGTCACGCCGTTCGTGCTCGCCGACCGCGAGGTGAGCCATGTCGGCGAGGCGGTCGCGGCGGCGATCGCTGACAGCCGCTATGTCGCGGAGGACGCCGCCGCGCTGGTCGAGGTCGAGTACGAGCCCCTTCCGTCCGTCGCCGGTTGCCGCGAGGCCGCGCGCGCCGGCGCCCCGCTCGTCCGCGCCGGGCACGAAAGCAACGTGCTGCTCGAATTCGGTCAGTCCTACGGCGATTGCGCGGCCGCCTTCGCCCGCGCCGCGCACATCGCAAAAGAGACCTTCGTCCAGCATCGCGGCTCCGCGCATTCGATAGAGGGGCGGGGGGCGGTCGCCCGACACGACCCGATCGAGGACCGGACGACGATCTGGACGTCGACCCAGATGTCGCACGAGGTGCGCGCCGGACTGGTCAGGATGCTCGGCGCCGACGAGAGCCGCATCCGCGTGGTTGCGCCCGATGTCGGCGGCGGGTTTGGCTGCAAGTACCTGCTCTACAACGAGGAGGTGGCGGTCGTCCTGGCGGCCCGCCTTCTCGGCCGTCCCGTCAAATGGATCGAGGATCGGCGAGAGCATTTCACCGGCTCGATCCAGGAACGCGAGCAGTACTGGGAGATGGAAATCGCCGTCGCGGAAGACGGCGCGATCCTCGGCATTCGGGGCACGATGCTTCAGGACCAGGGCGCGTACACGCCGCAGGGCATCAACCTCGCCTACAACGCGTCGACCTCGGTGCCCGGCGCCTACATCGTCCCCAACTACGACCTGGCGGTGAAGGTCGTCGAGACCAACGCCGTGCCCTCGATGCCGGTACGCGGCGCGGGCTATCCCGAGGGAAACTACATCGTCGAGCGCATGCTCGACCGCGCCGCCGACGGGCTCGGAATGGATCGCGCCGGGATCCGCCGGCGCAACCTGATTCCGACCGAGGCCATGCCCTACGAGATGCCGCTCAAGACCCGCGCGGGAACGCCGGTCAAGGCGGATAGCGGCGACTTCGTGAAGTGCCAGGCGATGGCTCTGGACGCGGTCGACCGGGCGGGCTTCGCGGATCGCCAGCGCGCCGCCCGCGCCGAAGGGCGCTATCTCGGTCTCGGCCTCGCCAACGGGCTCAAGGGCACCGGGCGCGGCCCCTTCGAGTCCGGGATCGTGCGGATCGACCGTTCGGGCCGGGTGCGGGTGTTCACCGGCGCGCTCGCCATCGGCCAGGGGCTGAAGACCATTCTCGCCCAGATCGCGGGCGAGGCGCTCGGCGTGGCGCCGCCCGACATCGAGGTGGTCTGCGGCGATACCGGCACGATTGCGCTCGGGCTCGGCGGGTTCGCGAGCCGTCAGACCGTCACCGCCGGCTCGTCGGTGCACATCGCCGCGGGCGAGGTGCGCGACAAGGTGCTCAAGCTCGCCGGCCATATGTTGGAAGCGGCGCCCGAGGATCTCGAGATCGTCGACGGCACCGTCCGCGTCGCCGGCGCGCCCGACCTGTCGGTGCCCATGAGCGAAGTCGCCGAGGCGGCGTCCGGTGTGCCCGGCTACTCTCTGCCCGAAGGTGTCGAGGCCGGGCTCGAGGCGAACGTAAATTTCAAGCCTTCCGGGCTCACCTACTCGAACGGGGTTCATGCCGTCGAGGTCGAGGTGGATATCGAGACGGGGGCGGTCGAGTTTCTCAACTACGTCGTGGTCAGCGATTGCGGGCGGATCGTGAACCCGATGCTGGTCGACGGTCAGGTGACCGGCGGCGTGGTCCACGGGATCGGCAACGCGCTCTACGAGTGGATGGGCTACGACGAGACAGGCCAGCCTCTGACGACCACGCTGGCCGACTACGTCATGCCGACGGCGGCCGAGCTCACCCGGCTCGATCTCCGCTACGAGGAGACCCCGTCGCCGATCAACCCGCTGGGCGTCAAGGGAGTCGGCGAATGCGGCACGGTACCCGCCGCCGCCGCCATCGTCGCCGCGGTCGAGGACGCGCTTTCGCCGTTCGGGATCGAGGTCAGCGACTATCCCGTCACCCCGCCCAGACTGCGTGCGCTGATCGAGGCGGCGGGCGGATGAGGCCGTCGGGGCATAGAAAATCCGTATTCGGACTTTTGCATGTCCTGACGGCCGTTGGCCTGTTCGTTCTTCTCCCCGTCTCTTTTTCCAAGGCCCAGCAGGACGGCGCGCACCGTCTTGGACCCCTGACGGTCGAGGCGCCCTGGGCGCGGGCGAGCGCCGGCGCCGCGAGGGCCGGCGCGGCCTATCTCAGGATCGTCAATGCCGGCGCCGAGACCGATCGCCTTCTCCGCGCATCTTCGCCTGTCGCCGAACGTGTCGAACTGCACACCCACAGGATGCGGGACGGCGTGATGCGGATGCGCCGGATCGAGGCGGTCTCCGTCCCGGGCAACGAGGCCGCCGAATTGAAGCCCGGCGGCGACCACGTGATGCTGATGGGGCTGACCGGCCCCCTGAAGCAGGGCACCGCCTTCCCGCTAACCCTGAGCTTCGAGAAGGCCGGGAAGATCACGGTGCCCGTGGCAGTGCGTCCCATTACCGCGCGCGGCCCGGCTGCGAACCGTCCCTCGATACGGCGCTGACGCGCCTACTCGGGATGAGGGTTCGGTTTCAGGTTCCCCCTCACCCAAAATTGCGGCGCAGCCGCGTATCGAAGGGCGGGCGCACCGTGTCAGGTCGCCGGCCGCACCCCCCGGTGCAGCACACCGGTCTCGGCGAGGCGTGAAACCTCCGCCTCGTCGTAGCCGAGCTCCTCCAGGATCGCCGCGTTGTCGGCGCCGAGCCAGGGTGCGATCGAACGCATCTCGGCCGGGGTTTCCGCGAACCGTGCCGCCGGGCGGGGCTGGCGCACCGGGCCGAGGTCGGGATCGTCATGCACCCCGACGATTGCGTTCTCGATTACCTGGGCGTTCTCGATCACCTCGCCGCGCTTGAGTACCGGCGCGGCGGGCACGACCTCGCGGTCGAACCGGGCGAGGATTTCCGCCGTCGGCCATTTGGCGATCTCCTCGTTCATGATCGTGCGGCGCTCGGTCCGGTTTTGGCCGCGCGCGGCGGCGGTCTTGAAGCGCGGGTCCTCGATCAGCTCCTCGCGTCCGAAGGCGCGGCACATCCCGGCCCACTCCGCGTTGGAGATGACGGCCGCGGTGATATAGCCGTCGGCGGTCCTGAAGATCAGGTCAGGCCCCGCCTGCTGGCGCGCCGGATCCTGCTCGTCGTCGAGGAACGTGAGCGGCGAGCTCGCTTCGGGCCACAGATAGGCGACCATGGTGTCCAGCATGGCGAGCCGCACGTGCTGGCCCCTGCCGGTGCGTTCGCGCGCGAACAACGCCGCCGTGATGGCCTGCGCCGCGGTCACCGACGTCGTCTTGTCGGGGACGATGGTTCGCACCATGTGGGGGCGGCCGGTCTCGTTGTCGGTCTGGATGTCGCAGAGCCCGGAGAGCGCCTGGATGATCCCGTCATAGACTCGCTGATGCGCGTAGGGACCCGTCTCGCCGAACCCGCTGATCGAAACGAAGATTATATCGGGCCTGAGTTCGCGGACGGCGTCCTCGCCGAGCCCCATGCGCTCGATCGCGCCGGGGCGGAAATTCTGCACCAGCACGTCGGCGGTCGCGGCGAGCTTGCGAACGATGGCGAGCCCGTCGCCGGTCTTGAGGTCGACGCAGAGCGAGCGCTTCGACCGGTTGCAGGAGAGGAACGATGCCGACATGCCGCGGTGGATGACGCCGTATTGCCGCATGATGTCGCCGTTGGGGGACTCGATCTTGATCACGTCCGCGCCCTGGTCGGCGAGCATCATTGTCGCCACCGGGCCCGAGACCATGGTCGTCAGGTCGAGAACGCGAATACCGTCGAGGGGGCCGGGCATGGCTCAGACCTCCGGCGCGCTGCGCCCGCCGTAATTGCGCGGGTATGTCTCGACATAGGCCGGGCGTGCCCGCATGCGGATGCGGTAGTCGCGGAGGAATTCCGGAATCGGGAGCTCATAGCGCTGGGCGGCGTCGAGGCACGACATGAAGAGAATGTCGGCGATGCTGATCT
>JAPPHW010000396.1:1225-7307 GCA_028820945.1 Defluviicoccus sp. | reverse complement strand
GCTGTGGGTAAGTAGCCCGCCGCAGCGACCGGCGACGAGTCTGGCGGCGGCGGGGACTCAGGTGGATGTGGTGCCGGCCCACGCGCTTCTCAGTTGGGTAGTTCTCGCCATCCGCAGTTCGATCTCACGGCGGAACTTTTGCTGTGCTCCCGGCCACGTCATTACCGAGAACATCACAGCACGGTCCGCGAGTTCCAGAAGCTGGGTCTGGTTCTGGTCCGAATAGCGCGGCTCGATATTCCCGTGCTCATCCAGCATCTGTAACGCGTGCGTCATTCCCGAATGTGCGAGGTCATGGAGCAGTTGCATGTGGCGACTATTGCTGCCGACCCATCCCGCAAAATAATTGGCAATATCGTGTTGGAAGGGACGCCAGTCATGCTTTGTTTCCAATCCGACAACTTTCCACTCCGTTCTCCTAATCACGATCTTTGGAAGCCCCACTAGGGATTGTTTGTCTTGCACCCATAACCCTATGTGGCCCAAGACAGCACTGAGATCTTCAAGTTCGATTTCATGAACAATGATGTGGCCCCTCAAAGCTCCTTCGTATTGCGCTCGGGCAAGAGCAAACGCCGGGCTTGGCAGTTCTTTCGCTATGCAACGGCGAATCGCACGGGCACATTCGATGCTCTGGGCGAGCGGAGCGACCCCATACATCCTCGATCGTTCGATCCGCTCTTCAGTCGTTCCAACGATTCGGGCAGCGAACTCTATTGATTCACCGAGAATTTCGGTCCCTTGTCTTCGCCATTTCTGCCAGTCGATTTCTTGTGTCAATTCGACCTCTCCGGACTGATCATCCCGCCAGGCCACGGTAGCGCCCCCTCCGGTAAGGAGCGAGGGGCGTCCGAATACCTTCCGCGACGGCGAGGATTGCCGCCGCCGCCACATCGTCCCGCGCCGTCAGACGCCGTCTGCCTTGGCTGCCTGCCACTTGTTCCAGCGCCACAGACAAGCGCACACCCCCGCGCGTCTCGGAAGTGGATTCGTAATGAAACTGTGCGACCGCACAGTTATAGGGGAGATTCGGGAGGGGCCGCTTTACGCTAAGCCATTGATTTCGCTGGTCGGAGTGAGTGGATTCGAACCACCGGCCCCTGCCTCCCGAAGAGACTTCAGACGGGTTTGTTCCGGCTTCGATCACCTTATATGCCGCGTTTCGTTCACGCTCACGGCCCTTCGTGCCGCTTGTATCTGTGGAGCTCCACAGTTTCACCGGGCGCTGCCTTGCGTAGGCAGTGCTCGCTCCGGCCGCCGCTCCATCGCCTCTGCGGCGCTGCGCAGGTGGTCGGGATGATGATGCCCGTAGACCCGTTCGAGTATGTCGAGTGACAGGCCGAAGAACCCCGCCGCGGCCCACTTGTCGACGCCGCTCGCCATCGCCCAGGTCACTGCCGTCCGCCGCAAGTCGTGGCGCGTACAGTGCTCTATCCCGGCCTCCGCAAGCGCGGTCGCCCAAGAGTGCTTCACCTCGGCGACCCGCTGGCCGTCGACCTCTACAACGAACCGGGCCCCATTCCGCTCCCAGCGTCGCAAATGCGCCGACAACGGGCGCGGGATCGGCACCGGCGGCTGGCGCTTCTTCGTCTCTGCCTTGCCAGCGGCGCGGCGGTACATGAGCCCAGCCTCGGTATCAACCCAACCGCCGGCCGCGTTCGGCATGAAGCGCAGTCCGAGGATCGCTTCGGTACGCGTGCCGGTGTAGATCGCAACGAGGATGAAGCGGGCGAGATGCTTCGCCTTCGGATTCCGCCATGCCGCCCGTAGCAGGCGGGCGACCTCATCCCGGGTAAGCCATCGGTCGCGGGGCGGCGGCTTAGCGGGGAGCCGGACGCGAGGTGCGCTGGTCAGGTAGCCTTCGGAGTGCGCGTGATTGATCGCCGCCTGTAGCGTGCCGAGTTCCTTCCGCACAGTTCCGGGCGCCCGGTCTCGCGTTTCGGCGTAGTAGCGGCACATCGCGCCCGTGATGTTGCCCACCGGCAGGTCTCCCAGGATCGGAACGAGCGCCTGGATCGCATATCCGATTCGGGATGGGTCCGTCACATGCGGCGCCCGCTCGCGGCCGTAAATCTCCAGGACATCGCCCACGCTCACTTCAGCGGGATCACGGCGGCCTTGGGGCCGGTCCTTTTCCGCGAGGTACCGCGCGAGAGCCCCTTCAGCTTCTCGGCGGTCGCGAGTGCCCGTTGAGAAGAAGACGCCGCCATCGTCGCGGATGTACCAGACGCTGTTTCGTTCGCAGTACAGGCGGGGTCCTTTGGCTTTTCTCGGCATCGTTTCAGTAGCTCCGGTATGTCGTCGGGGTCGATTCGTAGAACGCGCCCCATCCTCACCAGAAGACCGTGTTCCTCGGCGGCCGTGCGCAGGGATGCGCGCGGAACGCCAAGATCTGCGGCGGCTTCGTCGATGGTGAGAAGGCGCGGCATCAGTCGACGAGTGTCTTGACTTTCGCCGCGGCCGCCTTGAATTCCGCGTCTGTCCATCGCCGCCACTCGGCGATGGATCGCAAGGTGACGCCCGACCATTCGCGGCCGTGGCGATAGACGCCGAGTTTGACCAGCCGCCCTCGATACGCAGCTTGACGGATTGCTTCAACCGTTGTTCCGGCAAGCGCTGCGGCCTGTTCGTAGGTCACGACGTCTTCTGCATTCCGCACGCCAGCCCGGAGAATGTGGTGCCTGTAGGCGTGGTGGATCACCGCGTCGCCCGGGGTGATGTCCGGTAGCGGGCGGCGTAGCGCATCCACCAGATCCTCACGAGAAATGGACTGACCCGGTTCGAGCTTTTCCACGACCGAGACCGCGTTCCACAACGCCCTCTTGGTGAGCTTGTCCACCCAGAATCTCCATTGAAGTTATGTTATATGTTATAAATAACATAACATATCCGGACGGGCAAACGCTATTTTTGCGTCGTCCCACAGGCGGTGCTGGGGGATGCGCAACGTCTTCGGCACTTAGATTTTGCAGATCTCTCCAAGGATCGTGCGCACGACGCCGTGTTCTTGGATCTTGGGATTTGCCTTCCACTGATCAGCGACGTACTCGAAGTGCTCAAAGAACTCAGGATCGCTCTCTTCGTTCCGAATCATAATGATCAACGGAAGCGCGGCCGTCAGACGCTTCACCAATTTGTCCCCGAGGACGGCCTTGATCACATTCTCGTCAACAATGTTCTGTCTGATGCAGACGGACAGGAACTCGAAATGGTTTAGGTATCGCTCGACCTGTTGCTTGATTCCATGCTCTGTGGCGTCTTGTGGATCCAGGACCGGCTGCCAATTGTTCGTCTTGGCGAGATCCAAGAAGACACTCTCGCACTGCACAAAGTCCGTCTCAGACAGCGTGAGGACCATGTCGTACGCGTTTTTCTTCTTGGCGGAGATGCGCTGCTTTGCCACCACGACGAGAGCGATGATCGCTCCGAGAACGGCAGAAAGGAGAATGGCCCCGGCGACCAGTTCGTCGGGGCCATTCATCCCTAGCTGTTCTAGCGTTGAGGGCTCTTCAGCCACCCCATCCCTTTCTGCAGATGCGTGTTCGAATCATGGCTGGTCCTCCCGTGATTTCCGATTCCGAACCACAAATATAGGACTTTCCAGCGCCCGTCCAACGGTTTGCGTCGAAAGTGACGGCAACGCAAGACGTGCATCAACTCCCGATCAGGCTCGATCGAGCATCATTGTGATCGCGCTCCTCAGGCTTGTCCACCGGTGGATGGCGCCCCCGCTCTGACGACTTCTTGCGGTCTCGTCTCGTCTACATGTTGGCGTGGGATCACTGGATACAGGGCCGAGCTCTCTTCGCGCGGCGCGACGTAGCTCCCGCACCGGCATCGGCCGCGCGGCGGGCGATCCGCTCCGCAATCCGGGCACTCAGCCATCGTCGTCCTCATCCGGAACGACGATGCCGGCAACGGCCATGGCGACGGCTGGCACAATGCCCGCCCGTACCAGCTTGTCGATCACGGTGGCGCGGCTCACCATGTCGAGGGCATAGGAGTCGAACCGGAGCTGGACCGGCGTTTCCAGCTTCTCGGTCAGTTCATGTTCCACCAGCCGCGCGAGGGGCAGGACGGTGCCGAGATGCCAGCGCCGGACAGCCTCGCGTTGGGCCGTCCCGTCCGCGTCCGTGAACAGGCTCGCCGGGGTGCCGCAAGCGGCAAGCACATGCTCGAACGCATCGCGGCGAAGCTGAGCCAGGACCTCCGGCGGCGCGGGGCCCAGCCGGCGCGCGTCCCAATCGCGCTGCGGTGCGTTCGCCCGCCCTTCGCCGAACCCGGAGGCGGTCGTTTCCAGAAGCAGCGCCCGCCCCCGCGCCTTGGCGATGTCGGCCCGGAGCGGCGCCAGCGGATCGTCGCCTTCGTCGCTGCCCGCGTCCTGCCCTTCGGGCACCGCCAGCAGTTGCGCGAGCGGCCCGGCCGCCTCGTCCGCGACCGATCGCTCGACCTCGGCGCCGAGCCGGGCGGTGGTGTGCGCCCACGATGTCGGCGCGGTGCCGATGTACGGCTGTCCCGGGTTGGAGCCCCACCGGACGAATGCGACGGCCGACGCCGGCAAGTTCCACGTGGTCGACGTCGACGGCCCGTATGCGGTCACGCGCACCGTCCAAGTCGAAGGATCGTGGCTTCCCTCCCAATGCCAGCTCGAGCAGGGGATCAGCCGTACCGCGCCGTCGGCGCCGACGCGGATCGCATGGAGGCTATCGCCTTTGCGGATCACGTCGCGCCCCACTTGCGCCAGGAAGGCGGGGGAAACCGCATCCTGGATCCACGCGTCTCCGACCACCTGGGCGCTGGCGAAGGCCCGTGAGAGCGCCCCCGCGGCCGCCTCGACCGCCGCCGTCGATGAAGCATCGGCCGCCGTGCCCGCCGCCTGCGCTTCGATCAGCCGCACCACCGCGTCGGCGAAATCACCGCCCGAGTCTCGCTTCTCGCGCTTCGACCACGGCCAGCGCATCAGCCGATCGCTCCGGCCCGGCGCACCCGCCACCGGCTCAGCAGCGCCGCCGCACCGCTATTCCGGAACATCGCCGCGTGATTGGTGACGTACTCGGTATCCATCGGCCCGACCGACTCCTTCACGTGCGAGCCGAAATCGCTTTGCGCCAAGTAGCCGGCGAAGCGAATTACCGCCTCGTCCTTAACCGGTTGCGGCGCGTCGGGCGCGTATTGCTCGACCAGCGCCGCCGCGGCCGCGCCGAGAGCGGCGGCGCGATCGTCGGAGTCCTCGGCCGCACCCGCCACCGCCGCCCGGAGCCGCGAGATCGCGTTGGCGGTCGCGGCCGGCGTTGTCGGCCAAGGGCTCAGTACAGCCATCGGCGAGTCCTCTCCCGGCCCCGCGCCAAGGGCACGCCGAAAAGCTCGTCCGCGCGGGCGACGATTTCGGTTTCCGAATAGGCCGGCCGGGTGACGATCGACAGCTCATGCAAGACCGCCTGGCGGATCACGCGGACCTGGACGCCAGGGTTGCCTGGCTCCGGTTCCAACCCCTCGGCATCCGCCACCGCCGAGGCCGGCGGCACCCGGAAGCCCGGGGACACGCCGCCCGCGAGCCCGGCGCGGACCATCCGCACCGTGTCCGCCATCCAGGACGGTTGATCGCCGTCCGGTGGCAAATCAACCTCGAATTCGACCGCCTCGGCCGAGCTCGCGACCCGCGCGGTACCGGATTTCATGTCGCCAAGCGGCCGGTCGAAGCTATGGCCGGCCAGGACGTGGACGTTCCGGCGCTCCAATTCTTGGCGCAGGACCTCGAGCTGCGCTTGCTCGAAAGACTCCTCGATCAGCTGCGCGATTTCCTCTTGCAGCTTGGCGAATTCCCGGATTTGCCAGCCGAAGGCATCGCCGGCGATCCGTTCCTTGCGCACCCGGCCCCGGTCGCGGATTGTCGCCATCTTCCGGCCCGGGCCCTCGGAATAGGCGAAGCGGCCGGCAAGCACCCGGCCCGCGCCCCGCGCCCGGATTTCCAGGGTGCCGTCGAAGATCGGAAAGTCGGTCATCCCTCGATCCCTCGGGGGGGGGGGGCGGGGGGGGGGGGGGGGGCCCCCCCCGGGGGGGGGGGGGGGGGGGGGGGGGGGGG
>JAPPHW010000396.1:0-1215 GCA_028820945.1 Defluviicoccus sp. | reverse complement strand
TATTCTGCTTACCGGGGGGGGGGCGCGCGGGGGCTTTTTTTCGCGCCCCGGGGGGGGCGGGGGCGGGGGGGGGGATCTGGAACCCCGCCCGATTCGATCAGGTCGAGACCCTGAAGCTCACCTGCGCATAGGCGTCGGGCTGGACCAGGATCACGTCGCCGAGCAGCACGTGCATGGTGAAATACCGCTCGCCCTTCGCCGAGCCGCTGTAGATGTCGTCGATCGACACCTCGTTCCAGTGGGGACAGACCGCGGTCCGCATCCCCGCGCTGGCGCCGATTGCCGAGCGGCCCTTGCGATAGAGGATCGCCTGTTGAACGTTGGACGCGGTGGCGGGCATCCGCTTGTTGGTCCACCAGCCCCCGAACTTCCCCGTCGCGTAGTCCGCGAACGACGTATCGCCGAGGCTCACGCCGCCCCGTTGGCCGGAGTCGATCACCCGGTCGCGTAATTTCTAGGGGGTAACCTTGTACCAATCTACCCCGGCGTCGATTGCCAACACCTTGAGGGTGTTCGCCCACAACCCGTCTATGCCGTCCGCGAAGGCGGCAACGAAGGTGTCGAACGTCGCCACGCCGGCGGCCGGTGCGCTGGGATCCGTCAGCGCCTTGAACATGCCGGACAGGTTCGGCGCCTGGCCATCGCCGTTGATCGCCTGATCGTCCAGTTCGTCGGAAAGCGCGAGCGACAGGTTCTCCCGCAGGATCGACTCGAAATTGGCCTGCCCGACCGCAGCGATATCCTCGAGGGTGAGCTCGAGGCGCGCCGAGACCCGCTTGGGCGTGGCGGTGGTAACGGTGATCGCGCCGGCGGTGGCCGCGATGGCGGCGCTCTTTTCCTTCGCGTCGGCGGATTGCGACGTCGTGATCGTGCCCGTCGCGTAGGTGCCGGACCCCACGCGTGGCATGGCGATACCGAGACGCGGGGCGATGCTGTTGGCGAATACCGCCGGTCGGATGGGATCGAGATTGACGCCGACCGTCCCAGGTGCCGGGGTGATCGCGCGCGTCTCGCGATCCTGGCGCCGTTCGGGCTGCAGGGTGTCCCACAGCTCGAGCGGGATCCCCTGGACGCCGGCGGCGGCGCATAGCTCGGCCTCGGCACCCGAGACCATCCGTCCCTGCGCTCGCGCCAGCAGGTACTCGGTCAGACGCGCTTTGCTCCGAAGCTCGATCCGCTCACGCTGCTCGGCATCCGGCGACTCGGTCTCGGCGG
>JAPPHW010000306.1 GCA_028820945.1 Defluviicoccus sp. | reverse complement strand
CGCCACCGGGCGGTGATCGGGAAGGATACGCGGCTTTCCGGCTATCTGCTGGAGCCCGCCCTCACGGCGGGGTTCATCGCCATGGGCATGGACGTGATCATGGTCGGCCCGATGCCGACGCCGGCCGTCGCGATGCTGACGCGCAGCCTGCGGGCCGACATCGGGGTAATGATCTCGGCGTCCCACAACGGCTATCGCGACAACGGAATCAAGCTCTTCGGTCCCGACGGCTACAAGCTGTCCGACGACGCCGAGACCGAGATCGAGGCGCTGATCGATTCCGATCTGGGCGATTATCAGGCCGCTTCCGCCGCGCTGGGCCGCGCCCAGCGTCTCGACGACGCTCAGGGGCGCTATATCGAATTCGTCAAGAATACCTTCCCGCGGGGAAGCCGGCTCGACGGGCTCAAGGTGGTGATCGACTGCGCCAACGGCGCCGGATACAAGGTCGCGCCCGCCGCGCTCTGGGAACTCGGCGCAGAGGTGATTCCGATGGGCGTGGAGCCCGACGGTTTCAACATAAACCGGGAATGCGGAAGTACCGATACGGCCGCCATGCAGGATGCCGTCCGCCGGCATGGCGCCGATATCGGGATCGCGCTCGATGGCGATGCGGACCGGGTGCTGATCGCCGACGAGGAAGGCGCGCTGCTCGACGGCGATCAGCTGATGGCGGCGATCGCGCGCTCCTGGCAAGAGACCGGCCGGCTCAAGGGCGGCGGGCTCGTCGCGACGGTGATGTCCAATCTGGGCCTGGAGCTCCATGCCGAGCGCAGCGGCCTCAAGGTGGAAAGAACCCGCGTGGGCGACCGTTATGTCGTCGAGCACATGCGCAGGCACGGCTTCAATGTCGGTGGTGAGCAGTCCGGCCACATCATCCTCAGCGACTACACCACGACGGGCGACGGGCTGATCGCCGCGCTGGAGGTGCTCGCGGTCGCGGTCCGGTCCCGGCGGAAGGTGAGCGAGGTCGGGCGAGTATTCACGCCGCTGCCGCAGCTTCTTCGGAATGTCCCTTTCGCCGGCCAGTTCCCGCTCGACAATGCTTCGGTGCAGAGCGCCGTCAGGGAAGCCGAGTCGCGGCTCGGCCGGGACGGGCGGGTGCTGATCCGCAAATCGGGCACGGAGCCGCTGATCCGCGTGATGGCCGAGGGGCGGGACGAGACCCTGATCGCCGACGTGGTCTCGAAGCTCGTCGACGCCATCGAGCGGGTTGCGGTTTGAGGCCCGGATGCCGGCTCGGATACTGATCGTCGCCGGCTCCGACTCCGGCGGCGGGGCGGGAATCCAGGCCGACATCAAGACCGTGACCGCGCTCGGCGGCTATGCGGCGACCGCCATCACGGCGCTCACCGCCCAGGACACGCGCGGCGTGCACGGCGTCGTGTCGATCGACCCCGCCTTCGTCCGGCAGCAGATGCGGGTCGTGATCGACGATATCGGCGTCGATTGCGTCAAGACCGGGATGCTGCATGACGCGGCGACGATCGAAGCGGTCGCCGCGGTGCTTGAGGATCTGGACGGCGTGCCCGTGGTCGTCGATCCGGTCATGGTGGCGAAGGGCGGCGCCCCGCTTCTCGAGGCCGACGCTATCGGGGCGCTGCGCTCCCGCCTGCTGCCGATGGCGCGCGTGCTGACGCCGAATACGCCTGAGGCCGAGGCTCTGACCGGAATCCAAATCCCCGACCGGGAGTCCATGGAGAGGGCCGGGGTACGGCTGATCGACATGGGATGCGAGGCGGTCTACCTCAAGGGCGGCCACCTTCCCGGTTCCCGGATCGAGGACCTGTTGATCGCCGAGACCGGCGTCGAGACGCTGACCGCGGAGCGGGTCGAGACTGTCCATACGCATGGGACCGGCTGCACGCTTGCCTCGGCGATCGCCACCGGGCTCGGCCAGGGGCTCCCGCTCCGTTCGGCCTGCGTGCGCGCACAGGCCTTCGTCCAGGCGGCGATCGCCAACGCGCCCGGCATCGGCAGCGGCCACGGGCCCACCTGGCACGGCCACACCGTGGCGCCGTTCGATCCGTCCTCGTGAGGAAATAGCGGTACGTGCGTCAGGCGAGCTCGCGCGAGCGCCGCGCGGCCGCCGCGATGGCCCGCTTCATCATGGCCGCCATTCCATCGTCCGCCATCAAGACGCCGAGCGCCGCTTCCGTCGTGCCGCCCGGGCTGGTGACATTGATGCGGAGCTGCGCCGCGTCTTCGTCCGACAGGCGCGCAAGCTCGCCCGAACCTGCCACGGTCGCCCGCGCTAGCCTGGCGGCGATGTCGGGAGGCAGGCCTTCCGCGATCCCGGCTTCGGTCATGCACTCGATCAGCAGAAAGACATAAGCCGGGCCGCTTCCGGAGACCGCGGTGACAGCGTCGATCAGCGATTCGTCCTCCACCCACACCACCTCGCCGATGGCGGTCAGCAGGCGTTGGCACAGCGCCCGCTGGGTTTCGCTGACGTTGGGGTTGGCGCAAGCCGCGGTAATGCCGCGTCCGACCGCGGCCGGGGTGTTGGGCATCGATCGGACGACCGCCGCGCCCGTCCCGAGCGCCCCCTCGAAGAAACCGATCGGGCGTCCCGCCGCGATCGACAGCACCACCGCGCCGCTGGCCGCGACCGACGCGTAGGCCGATGTCATGTCGGGCAGGGTCTGCGGTTTGACGGCGAAAACGACGACCGCGGGCGGGGCGTTCGGGAGGTCCGAGGGGTCTTCCATCACCGTGACGCCGTAGGCCTCGCGCGCTGCCGCGGCGGATTCGGCGTGCGGCTCGATCACCGCGATGTCGCCCGGGTCCGCGCCGTGCTCGATCCAGCCGGACAGCATGGCGCCGCCCATCTTGCCGCATCCCACCAGAAGCAGACGATCGCCCACCGCCCGTCTCCCCGATCAGGCTTCCCCGCAGGTCTCCAGCATAGCAGCCTCGACCGCTCCCGCGGGGTCTTTCCCGCCCCATATCACGAGATGGAAGGCCGGGTAGAAGCGCTCGCATTCGTTGTGGGAAATGTCCATCAGGTCTTCGAGCTGTTCAACGCTGGCCGAAGAAATGCCGCGCAGCATGAGCGCGTGGCGGAAGACCACCAACCCGTCGTCCAGCCAAAGATCGAAATGTCCGATGATCAGCCGTTCGTTGACGATGGCCAGCAGTTCGGCGACATCGGCTCGGCGGTTTTCCGGCACCCGAAGCTCGAACGCGCAGGCATGGAGAAGTGCCCGCACGTCAGGATGCCAGGTGAGGAACACTCGATAGCTGCACCAGTGGCCCTCGATGCCGAGCGCGAGGTCGCGCGGCCCCGACCGGTCGACGCGGCAGTCATAGCCGCTCGCGACCTCTTCCATCAGGTCGAGCGGGTTGGCTTCCAGGTCGTCCGACGGCTCGATTTCCATCTCCGCCTCCTCGACACAACCTGCCGATGCGGCCCAGATACATATATCTGGGGGTCGGATAGAATTCGTCTACAATATGTAGGATGACAGACCCGCATGGCCCGCGCAAGAACAAACCCTGCCCGGCGTCGTCGAGGAAGCGTAGCGCTAGCTCGTTTCGCTGCCCGCGCTCTGGGGTTTCCCCGTTCCGGTGGGCTTCGTCTCTTCGGTCCGGGCCGCCTCCAGCGCCGCGATGCGTTCCGCGAGCTTTTCCTGCTCCGCCCGGGCATTGGCCGCCATCTCGCGCGCGGCTTCGAACTCGTCGCGCTTCACGAGGTCCATGCCGGCGAGGATGCGTTCGAGCTGCGCACGCGCCAGCGCCTCGATCTCGCGCTTGAAGGCTATGGCGCTCCCCATCGCCCCCTCGGCGAGGCGTGCGGCGTCCTCGAAGATGCGGTTGTTCGATTGCATGGCGGGACTGTGCCGGATTCGCGTGGTAGCGGCAAGGTTTCGGCCCCGAGGGGCGGCCGGTCGGCCGTCTCCCAAATGCGCTCCGCTTGCAGCCGGCCCGAGCGCTTTCTATTCCTATGGGGACTTGGCGCACATGCGGGATGCGGAATGATTCTGGTGACCGGCGGGGCCGGTTTCGTCGGTTCCAACCTGATCGCGGCGCTGGAGGAGCGGGGGCATCGCGGAATCGCGGTCTGCGATCGGCTGGGCAAGGGCGACCGGTGGCGCAACCTTGCGAAGCGCGCGGTCGGCACCGTGTTCGCTCCCGAGGGCCTGACCGGGTTCCTCGACGAGACCGGCGCGGCGGTCGAGGCGGTGTTCCATTTCGGTTTCGGCGAAAGCGGCACCGATGTAGACCGCATGCTGGAAGCCGAGTACCACGCGGCGGCCGACCTCTGGGCGTGGTGCGCGGGGAACGACGTGCCATTCTTCTATGCCTCGACCGCCGAGACGTATGGCGACGGGAGCGCGGGTTTCGACGACGACATCGACGAGGCCGCGCTCGCCCGGCTGGTGCCGCTTACTCCGCGGGGCTGGACCAGGCATATGTTCGACCGCGCGGTGGCACGGACCGTCGCCGCCGGGTCGCGGCGCCCGCCACAATGGGCCGGGCTCAAGCTGTTCGATGTCTACGGCCCGAACGAGTACCACAAGGAAGATCCCTCGCTGCCGCTACTGCTGTGGCGCGACGCGGCTGTGGCGGGTCTCGATCCAGGGGTCCGGCGCGATCTGGTGTGGATCGGCGATTGTATCGCGGCGATGATCTGGCTCCTCGACAGCCCCGATGTGAGCGGCCTGTTCAATGTCGGGACCGGCACCGGCCGCCCGATCGCCGAAATCGCCGCCTCGGTAAGCGACGCGGCCGGAAGAAGGATCGCGATCCCGGAGGGGACAGGGCCGGTGGGCCGCGACGCGCGGTTCGGCCATTCGACCGAGGCCAGGATCGACAGGCTGCGCGCGGCCGGGTTCGATCCGCCCTTCCTCACGGTCGAGGAGGGAATCGGACGCTATGTCCGGGATTTTCTCGCGCGCGGCGATCCCTATCTGTAGGCCGGGGCAACGATGTACGCCATCGCCTTTCCCGCAATCGACCCGGTCGCCGTCGAGATCGGACCGCTCGCCATCCGCTGGTACGCGTTGGCCTACGTTGCCGGGATCCTCGTCGGTTGGCGCTACATGATCGTCCTCGCCCGACGGTCGCCCAACGGAATCGCGGCGCGCGACATCGACGATTTCGTGCTGTGGGCGACGCTCGGCATCGTGCTCGGCGGACGGCTGGGTTACGTGGTTTTCTACAGGCCCGGCGACTACCTGCAGGATCCGCTCTCTGCCTTCGCGCTGTGGCAGGGCGGCATGTCGTTCCACGGCGGGCTGTGCGGGGTCGTGCTCGTAGCGGTGCTGTTCGCGTGGCGGCGCGGCATTCCGTGGCTGGCACTCGGCGATCTGGTCGGTGCGGCGGCCCCGATCGGATTGTTCTTCGGCCGGCTCGCCAATTTCGTAAACGGCGAGCTCTACGGCAGGCCGACGACGGTTCCTTGGGGCATGGTCTTCCCCGGCGCCGGACCCGCGCCGCGCCATCCGAGCCAGCTCTACGAAGCGGCGCTCGAAGGGCTGGTCCTGTTCGCGGTCTGCGCGGTCGTCGTCTTCGCCATGCGCGGGTTGGAAAGGACCGGCGTGGTCGGCGGCGTCTTCCTCGCGGGCTACGCGCTCGCCCGCGGCTTCGCCGAGCTGTTCCGCCAGCCCGACGCCCATCTCGGCTTCCTTGCCGGCGGTGCGACGATGGGCCAGCTTCTGTCGGTACCCGTCCTGCTCGCGGGCGTCTGGCTGATCCTTCGGGCGCGCCCGCGATGACCCCGCTTGGCAAGAAGCTCCGGGAGCGGATCGCGCGTTGCGGGCCGATTCCCGTGGCCGAGTTCATGGCGGCGGCGAACGGCGATCCGCAATTCGGCTACTACGCCCGACGCGACCCCTTGGGCCGGGAGGGGGATTTCATCACCGCGCCCGAGATCGGCCAGGTCTTCGGCGAGCTGATCGGTGCCTGGTGTGTCGATACCTGGCACAAGATGGGATCGCCCGGGCGTGCGGTCCTTGTCGAACTCGGTCCCGGACGGGGCACGCTGATGGCCGATCTGCTGCGCGCCACGAAAGGCGTTTCCCAATTCCGCGAAGCGCTTGACATCCACCTCGTCGAGACCAGCCCGGCGTTCGTCCCCCTGCAAGGGACCGCGTTAGGAGAAACCCCGGCATCCTGGCACCGAATGTTCTCGACCGTACCGGAGGGCCCGCTTCTCCTGATCGCGAACGAGTTCTTCGACGCGCTGCCGGTCGAGCAATATGTCGCGCGCGGCGGTCTCTGGCATCGCCGCGCAGTCGACCTCGACGGAGCGGGTTTTCGGTTCGTCGACGGCCCGTGCGTTCCGGACCCGCCATGGGCCGTCGGAATAAGCGCGGAGGAGGGGGAGATCAGGGAGAGGAGTCCGGAGACTCTTACCGCGGTGCACGAGATCGCGAGGCGTCTTGCGGCGGAGCGGGGAGCGGCGCTGATCGTCGATTACGGCTACGCCTCCCCCGGCCCCGGCGAGACGCTGCAGGCCGTGGCCCGACACCGTTACGCCGATCCGCTGGGCGCGCCGGGGGAAGCCGATCTGAGCGCGCATGTCGATTTCGCGGCCTGCGCGGCAGCCGCGCGCGCAGCGGGCGCGATCGCCTGCGGTCCGGAGACACAGGGGCGGTTTCTCGACCGTCTCGGCATCGCCGTTCGGACGGACCGGCTGATAGAAGCGGCGGCCCCCGAACAGCGTGCGTCGATCCGTGCGGCCCACCGCCGGCTGACGGGTGGAGAAGCGATGGGGGAGCTGTTCAAGGCGCTCGCGCTGACGGATGCCGGCATGCCCGCGCCGGCAGGTTTCGAAGGCTCCCGACGGTGACGGCGCCGTTCGCCACAAGCGGAACCCTGAATGCCGTCGGCGGCATCCGCCACGGTTTCTTCGGTCGCGCCGGCGGGGTTTCGGAGGGAGATTATGCAGCTCTCAACTGCGGACCCGGCTCGGCCGACGATCCAGACGCAGTGACCGAGAACCGCGCGCGCGCAATGGTGGCGCTCGGGCTGCCTGCGGAAGCGCTCTACACGGCCCGTCAGGTGCACGGCACGAACGCAATCGTGCTCGATGCGCGGGGCGCCCCGCGCCGGCAGGGGGACGCGCTGGCAACCGCCGCTCCCGGTATAGCGCTCGGCATCCTGACGGCCGATTGCGCGCCGGTTCTGTTCGCCGATCCGGAGGCCCGGATCGTCGCCGCCGCCCATGCCGGGTGGCGCGGCGCGTTCGACGGCGTGCTCGGCGCCGCGGTCTCCGCGATGGAGGCGCTCGGCGCGGAGCGCGCGCGCATCGTCGCCGCCGTCGGCCCCTGCATCGGGCAGGCGTCCTACGAGGTCGGGCCCGAGTTCCG
>JAPPHW010000280.1 GCA_028820945.1 Defluviicoccus sp. | reverse complement strand
CCCCGCCCAGCATCACCGCGACGACCGCGGCGATGGCCATCCAGTGCAGCTGGCCAAGGACGATCGTCGCGACGTCGGGCGTGAAGCGGAGGCCGATGGCGGTGCCGATGACGATCTGCCCGACCTGCCGCGTGCCGTTGGGGCAGCCTATGCGCAAACCGGCCAGATTGACTCCCGCGACGAAGGCGAGGGGGCCGAGCAGCCAGGGTATCGGCGTGTCGAGCGCCGAGAAAACGAACCCGCCGGCGACCGCCACACCGAGAGAGAGGCAGTTGAGATAGATCGAGCGTATGGCGGTCGAGACCATGCGGTGGCTTCGGTCCGGTCTTGTGGGATAGCGGCGGCGCACGGAAAATAGCCGTATCCGAACGGCGGCGCGACCGGCCGCCAATCATGGACAATGAGGAAATGGGCCGGACACTCGAGAACAAGGTCGTCCTGATCACCGGATCGGGCAGCGGCATGGGGCGGAGCCATGCGGTGCTTATGGCGAAACGCGGCGCCAGGGTCGCGGTTCACGATATCGATCCCGACCGCGTGGCGGAAACCGCGGGCCTCGTGCGCGAGACCGGCCCCGAGCCGTACGAGATCTGCGTCGACGTGCGGGACACCGCCGCACTGCAGGACGCCATCGGGGAGACGGAACGCGCGTACGGCCCAGTCGACGTGCTGGTGAACAACGCGGGGATCGGCGGGCAGGGGCTCGCGCTCGGAGACGTCGATGTTGAAACCTTCGACGCCATGTTCGAGGTTCACGTCCGGGGCGCGTTCTTCGCCACCCAGGCGGTGGTTCCCGGCATGAAGGCGCGGCGCGCCGGAAAGATCGTCAATATCAGCTCCAATTTCGCCATGGGCGGCAGCCATTTTGCGTCGCACTACGCGGCCGCGAAATCCGCCATATCGGGCTTGACCAAGTGCTGGGCGAGGGAACTCGCGCCGTTCAACGTCACCGTCAACGCGGTCGCGCCCGGGCTGCTCGAAACCAACCTCACCCTGGGCTCGATCGGACGCGAGCGCATCGAGGCGATGGCCGCGGAAGTACCGCTCGGGCGCATCGCGGATCCGGTCGAAATCTCCTACGCCGTCGCCTGGCTCGCCTCGGCCGAGACGGATTTCATGACAGGCTAGGTGATCTCGCCCAACGGCGGAGTTTCAATCGTAGGAATCTAATGGCAGGAATGGGTTATGGCCAAGACTTCTCTCGAAGGTCGAATTGCGCTGGTCACCGGAGCGGGCGGCGGGATGGGGCGCAGCCATGCGCTTCTCCTCGCCGAGCGCGGCGCGGACGTGATCGTCCACGATATCGTCGACGGGGTCGATGAAACGGCGGCGATGGTGCGCGACCGGGGCCGCCGCGCGCATCCGCTGAAAGTCGACATCCGGGATGTCCCCGCCCTGCGATCGGGTATCCGGGATACCGCCGCCTCGTTCGGGCCGATCGACATTCTGGTCAACAATGCGGGAGTGGGCGGAAGGCGCCTCTATATCGACGAGATTTCCGTCGAGGACTTCGACCGGATGTTCGAGGTTCACGTCCGGGGTACGTTCTTCGCGACCCAGGCCGCGGTGCCCGGAATGAAGGAGCGCGGGTACGGCCGGATCGTGAACATCTCCTCTATCTACGCGATGGGAGGAAGCCCGAGGGCGTCGCACTATGCCGCGGCCAAAGCGGCGATTTCCGGCTTCACCAAGTGCTGGGCGCGCGAGCTCGCGCCGCACCGGATCACGGTCAACGCGGTAGCCCCGGGCTTCGTCGTGACCGGCATGACGCGCGGCTCCAATACCGACGAGCAGATCGCCGAACGCGAGAAGGGAATGCCGCTGGGGCGCTTCACGAGACCCGAGGACATCTCCTATGCCGTCGCGTGGCTCGCCTCGGACGAGACGGAAATGATCACCGGACAGGTGGTAAGCCCGAACGCCGGCGAGACGATCGTCGGGATTTAGGTCTTTCGGGACTACCGCCGGACCCTTCGATACGCGGCTTCGCCGCTACTCAGGGTGAGGGAATCCGATCAAGAAATTCCCTCATCCCGAGTAGGCGCGACAGCGCCGTATCGAGGGACGCGCCCCCCTCAGCCGATATGGCTCTCGTGGTTTTCGAGATACCACTCGGCGATCTCTTCCCGCTTGGCGAACCAGACGCCTTCGAAACCCTTCGCGTAGTCGAGGAATTCGCGTAGCGCCCGGACGCGGAACGGCTGGCCCCAGACATGCGGGTGGATACCGATATTCATCAGCCGGCCGCTCTCGCCGCCCTCGCGGTAGAGCTCGTCGAACTGGTCTTTCAGCAACTCGAACGCCTGATCGTTCGTCATGCCGCGCCGGAGATAGATGGTGAAGTCGTTGACCTCGTTCGAATAGGGAACGGAAACGATCGGTCCGCTCCCGGTGTGCATCAGATAGGGCTGATCGTCGTTCATGAAGTCGTTGGTGAAGATAAGTCCCTGCTCGGCGATCGTCTCGACCGTGTTCGCGTTGCCCCGGAGCGAAGACGAGAGCCAGCCCCTGGCCGGACGGCCGACCGTGTCCTCGTAGACGCGCAACGTCTCCAGGATGATTTCCCGTTCCTTTTCAGGGTCGTCGAAATAGTTGGTGAGAAGGTCGGTCTGCACGTAGTTGTGCGCGACCAGCTCCCAGCCCCGCTCGTTGGCGGCGTCGATCACGGCCCGGCGCTCGAGCCCCATCTTGGCGTTCATGGTGCAGCTCGCGGGCACGCCGGCGCGGTCGAACATGTCTATCAGCCGCCAGATACCGACCCGCTGGCCGTATTCCCGCCAGGTGTAGTTGGGATAGTCCGGCACATTGCCGGGAAGGGGATCGGGCAGGATCGCCGGCCCGCCGGCGTAGTACGGCCCGTCCGTGTCCCTGGTGAGGTCCCAGTATTCGAGGTTGAAGGTGAGAATCAGCGCAAGCCGGGCCCCGTTCGGCCAGCGGAGGGGTTTGCGTTGGGACAACGGGACGTAGTCGTAGTGCATCGGTGGCTCCCTTGCGGACGGAATACGCGGCAATATCGCATCAGACGTTCTCGTGCCAGTCGCGCCAGTCCTCCGGCGTATCGATGTCGAGCGCGAGGCGGGGGTTTTCGATCACGTCGGGCGCCACGCCGAGCCGTTCCGCTTCGGCGAGATGCGCGGCGAAACTTCCGGCCCCGAACCGGAACGCGAAATCGAGCCCGGCGGCGATGGAAAGCCCGTTCGTGCCCTGCCGCCGCCGGTCCGGCGCGACGGCGACCGGGCTTGCCGCCCGGGCCAGGACCAGGACGTCCTCGCGCCTTGCCGTGGGCAGATCGGTGGGCAGCACGACGATCCGTTCGGCGCCTTCGCGCCGCGCGCGTTCCCTTCCGGCTTCGATGGCCGCGTTCAGACCCCGGCCCGGATCGACAACGCGAACCCTGTCCGCCGCCGCCGGGAGCCGGGCGACCGCCGGATCTGGACTTACCAGGATCGTCGAGCCGGACAGCGCCACAGCGAGATCGAGCGTGTGGAGCAGAAACCGCTCGTTGAGCGCGGCGCGTTCCTCGTCTTCCATAATTCCGGCGAGTCGGCGCTTGCCGTCGGCAAGCGAACGCACGGGAACGACGGCCCAGACCGTCATCGCATTCCGGCGGCGAAGGCCAGCGTCTCCCGCGCCAGCGCCCGGGAATCTTCCTGGGACCGCATGACGGTCTGCGCCACGTGGACCGCGACGCCCAACGCTTCGACATCGGGTGCCAGCGCGGCGTCGACCTCGTCGATCACGAGTCCGTCGATGCGCGCGCCGTAGTGCCGGGCGATACCGAGCGCGCTGGTCTCCGCCCCGAGCTCGACCATCATCTTGGCCGCCGGCCCCTTGATCGCCTGTCCGCCGACGATCGGAGAAACGGCCACGATGGGGACCCTGCGCGCATCGACGAATTCCGCGACCGCCGGTATCCCCAGGATGGGCGCCACGCTGACATAAGGGTTGGACGGGCAGATCACGACCGCCTCCAGATCCCGGTCGGACAGCACCGCGGCGAGACCGGGCGACGGCGCGGCCGCTTCGATCCCGTCGAAGCGAAAGGCCGCGACGCGCGGTTCGCACCGGCGGCGAACGAAATAGTCCTGAAAGGGCAGGGTACCCTCGTCCGTCTCGACGACGGTTCGGACCGCCCGGTCGCTCATCGGTACGATCCGATGGCGGATTCCCAGCGCCGCGGCGAGCGCGTCCGTCGCCTCCGAGAGGGTCTTTCCGGCGTCCAGCATCCGGCGCCGCAGGACATGGGTCGCGAGATCGCGGTCGCCGAGCCGAAACCAGGTCTCGCCTCCCAAATCCCCGACGGCTTCAATGAACGACCAGGTCTCGCCCGCCACGCCCCAGCCGGTTTCCGGGTTGGCGCGTCCAGCGAGCGTGTACATCACGGTATCGAGGTCGGGCGAGATCGGCAGACCCATGTGTTCGAAATCGTCGCCCGTGTTGACCGCGACCGTGAGCCGGTCCGGATCGAGGGCGTCCGCCAGCCCGCGCGCCAGTTTCGCGCCGCCGACGCCGCCCGCAAGTGCCAGGATCGTGCCCGCCATGATCAGCGGAACAGGTCGAACTCACGCGGGCGTATCAGGTCGGCCGCACGGGATTCGTCCGAATCCGCCGCGAGGCCCCGCACTAGTGCGATCGGGCGGCGCTCGCCCGCTTCGCCCATCGCGAGCGCCGCCGCGGAAGCAATCTGATCGGCGAGTCCGACCTCGCTCACCGTCAGGGGCCGGCCAAACATGTCCGGCGTACCCCGAAGGTCCACGAGCGCGCTGACGCCCGCGGCGCCCAGCGCGGTTCCCGTCGTGCCGAGCCGCCAGGCGCGTCCCAGGCTGTCGCCGATCACGATTCCAATGGCGATCCCGGTGCGGCGTTCGATTCCGGCGCGCAGCGACGCCGCGCTGCGGTCCGGATCCAGGGGCAGCAGCAGAACGCGCTCATCGCCGCCCTCCTCGACGTTCGACGCGTCGATCCCGGCGTTCGCGAGCACGTAGCCCAGCCGGTGCCGGACGACGATCAGCCCCGGGCGCGCCCGCATGACCTCTTCGGCCTCGGACAGGATCAGCTCGATCACTCGCGCGTCCTTTTCCGTCTCGGCGGCAAGCCTTTCGGCCTCCGGAGAGGGCGATACCGAGGCGAGATCGACGCGCCTTCCTTCCGCCTTGGACACGATCTTCTGGGCGACGACCAGGATGTCTCCCGGCGCGGGCGCGAGGCCGCTCGTCCGGTAGGCATCGAGCACGATCCCGCAGAGATCGTCGCCTTCCGAGATGTCCGGCACGCCTTCGAGGGCGACGATTTCGAGCCGTGGCGCGCTCGCGGTCAATCCGCGCCGTCCTCGGGCAGTCCGGTAATGCGGATCCCGGAGCCGGGCGAATCGTAACGCCGGTTGATCCAGATCAGCACGGAGGTGAGAGCCTCGGCGGCGACCGCGTTGTCGAGCGGCCCCGCCTCGATCCCGCGCAGCCCGGCGGCTTCGATCAGGCTGACCGTCTCGGCCCGGGCGTCCTTGCTGTTGCCGCACACCAGCACGTCGCAGTCCAACTCGTAACCGGGATCGGCGAGATGGTCGGCGGCCACGTTCTGGAAGGCCGACACCACCCGGGTTTCCTCGCCCAAAATCGCCTGCGCGATAGCGGCGGCGGAGCCCTCGGCGGGGAGCTGCACCCTTGCCACGCGGGGAGGGACGAGCGGTACCGTCACGTCGATCACGATCTTGCCGCGTGCCGCATCGGCGATGTCGGTCACGGTCTGGCGCTGGGCGGCAAACGGGACGGTGACGACGACGATATCGGCGCGGGCGGCGGCATCGGCATTGGCCGCGCCTTCCACCGCGCCGTGTTCCGCGAGACCTGCCGCCTTGTCCGCAGCGCGTTCCGCCGAGCGCGAGCCCAGGATCACCCGATAGCCGGCGCGTGCCCAGCGCACGGCGAGGCCGGAGCCTTCGGCGCCGGTACCCCCGACGATCGCGATGACGGGAAGCCCGGTCACCGCGCGGCGGCGATCGGTTCGAGCGGCGGCGCGGCGCGTCCGGCGGCGATACGTTCTTCGGTCACGGCGCCGTAGACCGTCGAGCGCTGGAGCGGCAGGCGTCCGGCCCGCCGGATCAGCGCATCCATCTCTTCGGGCGGCAGTTCCTGGCCGTGGGTCGTACCGGCCGCACGCGAGATGCTCTCGTTCATCAGCGTGCCGCCGAGATCGTTGACCCCGGCGTCGAGGCAGGCGGCCGCTCCCCGCCGCCCCATTTTCACCCATGAAACCTGGATGTTGGGGATGACGGGGTTGAGCGCGAGCCGCGCGACGGCGTGCATCAGCACACCCTCCCGCCAGGTCGGTCCCTTCCTCGCCTTGCCGCGCAGATAGATCGGCGCCTCCATGTGGACGAAGGGGAGGGGGACGAATTCGGTGAACCCGCCGGTTTCTTCTTGCAGGTCGCGGATCGCGTTCAGATGCCTCGCCCAGGAGGCCGAGCCCTCGACGCTGCCGAACATGATCGTCGCCGTCGTCCTGAGCCCCAGCCGATGGGCGGTACGAATCACCGCCAGCCACTCGCTCACGGTGACCTTGTCCGGGCAAAGGATTTTCCGAACCGCCGGATCGAGGATTTCGGCCGCCGTCCCGGGAAGCGAGCCAAGACCGGCATCGATCAGCCGTTCGAGAAACGCGTCGACGGCGAGGCCGAGGGTCGCCGCGCCCTGGCTGATCTCGAGCGGCGAAAAGGCGTGGACGTGCATGTCGGGTGCCGCCGTCTTCACCGCGCGGGTTATCGAAACGTAGGTCTCGCCGGTGTAATCGGGATGGATGCCGCCCTGGAGACAGACCTCGGTGGCGCCCCGGTCCCAAGCCTCACGCACGCGCCGCGAAATTTCCTCAAGGTCGAGATCGTAGGGCGTTCCGCGCAATCCCGCGCTCGAACGGCCCTTGGAGAAAGCACAGAACCGGCACGCGTAGGAGCAGATATTGGTGTAGTTGATGTTCCGGTTGACGACATAGGTGACGGTGCTGCCGCATACGTCGCGCCGCACCGCGTCCGCCGCCTGCACGACGGCATCGAACCGGCTTCCGCGCGCGGCGAACAGGTCCACGATCTCGGCGGCTTCGAGGCGTTGGCCGGCGGCTGCCTTGTCGAGGGTCGGGACCAGATCGTCGGTCCGGACGGCAGGCGCCGAAACCCGGATTTCGGCGGGCGCGTTCTCCGCCACGCCCGGCGCCCAACCGTCGGTACGCGCGAAGCCTTCAGAGTCGATCGCGCGGCGCACCGCGGGCGCGAGCGCCGGATCCAGCCAGCGGTCGGCGTCAAGCGCGTAGGACGGGTAGATCGCGAGCCGTTCCACGAGGGTCTTCCCGGCCGCCGCGCTGCGCCGGGC
>JAPPHW010000165.1 GCA_028820945.1 Defluviicoccus sp. | reverse complement strand
CGGCGTCGTAGTTGGGGTTGTGGAAGAACACGATCGAGATCCGGTCGGGGCTGTCGGCGCCTTTCGGCAGGCCGACGCGGTGGAGCGTCGACACCCAGCGGTGATTGGTCCAACGCATCATCGCGTCGCCGATGTTGCAGATGAAGCCCCGGTCCGGCCGGACCACATCGATCCAGTCGCCGTGGCGCAGCTTGACCTGGAGCCCGCCCGGCAGGTTGTCGCCGCGCAGGATGGTCAGCGATCCGTAGTCGTGATGCTCGCCCGCCCGGCGCTGCCCCGGCTCGGCGCCTTCGGTACGGCCCGGATACCGGATCAGCCGGAGGCTGGAGGAATGGCGGTCGATCCGGTCGTCGAAATAGCCGTCCTCCTGTCCGAGCGCGCGGGCGAAGATTCGCATCACGGTATGCGAGAGATCCTCCATCGACCGGTAATACCCCTCCATGGCCTCCCGGAAACGGGGCTTGCCGGGCGGCCAGATATTGGGAGCGAAGAAGGCCCGCGCCCGCTCGCAGGTGTAGTAGGGCTCGTCCGGCACCGCGGCCGGGCCCATCGCGAAGCTCTCCTGCAGATCGGGCGGTGTATCCTTGCCGAGCGAATAGGCGAGCGAGCGGTCCCGGAGCGCGTTCCAGCCGCGGCTGATGCGGTCCGCCGGGCGTTCGACCTTCCGCTTTTCGCCTTCCGGAAGCGCGAAGAAATCGACCGCCTCCCCGCGGAGGTCGTCGATCGCGGGTTCGGGCACGCCGTGTCCCACGATCGCGAAGAAGCCGGTCTCCCGGCAGGCCCGGTCGACCGCGCGGGCAACCGCGTCGCGGCCCGCCTCGCCTCCCTCCAGATAGGGGGAGATGTCGATCGTCGGAACGGGACGGTCTGTCATCTCTTTCCTTTCGTCGCCGGCGCCTGGCGCGGGTCGTCGACGGGTAGGCCTCTCCGCCGCCGACGTCCCTCCCGCCTCGTCATGCGATCTATATATGCCCCCATGGTAACGCTAGAATTGGGACGACGGCCACAACCGGGCTGCGGCGATGGAGCCTTATCAGAGGCGGAACCGGCATTTCGAGGATCTCGTCGCTCGGCGCGGGCTGATCTGGATGGGGCAGAACACCAACCACCTGCCCACCCACCCCGACGTCAAGCGCGCGATGATCGCGGCGATCGAGGACGAGGATTATCACGCCTACGCGCCGCCGACGGGGCTTGAGGAGCTTCGCCGTCTGATCCTCGCCGATTTCGGCGTCGACGATGCCGACGTGCTGATCACCGACGGCGCGATCGAGGGGCTCTACCACGCCTGCCGTCATGTGATCCGTCCGGGCGAGCGCATGATCGCCACCGATCCGGGCTGGCCGTGGCCGGAAGCGTTTTCCCGCCTCTCCGGCGCCGAGGTCGAGGCGCTGCCCATCTACCGGGCGGAGCATGATTACAAGCTTTCCGCCGGCCAGCTCGCGGCGGCGGTGGAGGAAGGCGGGGCCGGGCTGATCTACCTGATCGATCCGCTCAACCCGCTCGGCGTCGGATACTCGGCGGACGAGATCGCGGCGTTCGCCGGCATCGCGCGCGACGCCGACGCCTGGCTGATCCACGACTGTACCTACCGGCATTTCGCGCACGACCACACGCTCGCCTACCGGCACTACCCGGAAAAGACGATCACCACCTACAGCTTCTCCAAGTGGCTCGGGCTCGCCGGGCTCCGGGTCGGCGGGCTGATGGCGCGGCCGGCGCTGATCGAGATGCTGTCGGAAGGCCAGCCCAACAGCCTCGGCTCCAACCTGGTCTCGCAGAAGGGCGCGATCGCCGGGCTGCTGACGAAGGAGGAATGGTTTCCCGAGGTGAACCGGATCCAGCGCGCGAACCAGGCCTCGATCCATGAAGCGGTCGCGCCGATCAACGGACTCGACATGCCGGTCTACCCGTCGAACGGCAATTTCGTCGTCATCGACACCAGCGCGGCCGGCATTTCGCCGGAGACTCTTTGCGAACTCTACCTGGAACGCGGCATCATGATCCGCCAGGCGGCATATCAGTCGCGGCTATTTGCCGACCGCTTCGTGAAGGTGTCGACAACCGTGCCGACCGCCGATGCCGAGCGCTTCTGCGAACTGCTGCCGGAGGTCGTCCGGGCGGCGCTCGACGGCGGCGGCTCCAGTCGCGCGTTGTACTAGGGGGGACAGGGTGAGCGTCGGCGTCCCGCTGATAGACATTTCGGGTTTCGCGCAAGGCGACATTTCCGTGCGCAAGGGCATCGCGCGCGAGGTCGCGGAAGCGGTCGAGACCATCGGCTTCTTCGCAGTATCCGGGCACGGCGTGCCGGATGCGCTGATGCGCGACACCCGGGACCGGCTGGCCGCCTTCTTCGATCTGCCCGATGCCGTGAAGGCGAAATATGTCGGCACCGCGAACAGCAAGAACCGGGGCTACCTGCCCTTCGGGCGGGACTTCGTCGCGGCATCGGCCGGCGGGACGGCGCCGCCCGATTGGCGCGAAACCTTCGGCTTCGGCCGGTTCGACATGCCGAGCGACGACCCCTATTTCTCCGATCCCGAGGCGGGGTACGCCTACGAACCCAACATTCTGCCGACAGAGGTCGACGGGCTCGCCGAGACGGCAGGGAACTATTACGGGGCGCTCGAAGGGTTGAACGTCCTCCTGCTCGCCATCTTCGAATGCGCGCTGGACCTGGAGGAGGGTTTCCTGCAGCGGCATTTCGACCGCCACGCATCGATTCTCCGCGCCATCGACTATCCCGAACAGGACACCCCTCCGGCGGAGGGGCAGCTCCGTTGCGGCGCGCACACCGATTTCGGCTCCCATACGCTGCTGATGGTCGACGACGCGCCGGGCGGGCTCCAGGTCCGCGATCTTTCCGGGCGATGGGTCGACGTCTCGCCGCCGCCCGGCACCTACGTGGTCAATATCGGCGACCTGCTGATGACCTGGACCAACGACCGCTGGCTTTCCAACTTCCACCGCGTGGTCAACCCGCCACCGGGCGCTTCGGGCCGCACCCGGCGCCAATCGGTCGCCTTCTTCGTGCAGCCCAACTACGACGCGGTCATCGAATGCATCGAAAGCTGCCGCGTCCCCGGCGAGCCGCCCAAACACCCGCCGGTCGTCGCCTGGCAGTATCGCCGCGCCAAGCTGACCCGGACGACCGCGGGTCCCGACGCGCAGTAGATCGAGGGGATACGCCGATGCCATTCGCCGACGCGGACGGAGCGAGGCTCTACTACGAGGAAACCGGCACCGGCGATCCGATCGTCTTCGTCCACGAATTCGCGGGCGACCGCCGAAGCTGGGAGACGCAGATCCGGTATTTCTCGCGGCGCTACCGCTGCATCGCCTTCAACGCGCGCGGCTATCCGCCGTCCGACGTGCCCGACGACCAGGCATTTTATTCGCAGGACATCGCGGCGGACGACATTTCGGCCGTCATGCGCGGCGCGGGAGTCGACAAGGCGCATGTCGTCGGCATGTCGATGGGCGGGTTCGCGGCACTGCATTTCGGTTTGCGATATGCCGACATGGCGCGGTCGATCGTCATCGGCGCCTGCGGCTACGGCGCCAAGCCCGAGGAGAGCGCGCAATACGCGCTCGATTCCGAAGCGATCGCGGTCGAATACGAGAACCGGGGCGCGGCCGAGGTCGCGGAGATCTACGCCAACGGCGCCTACCGCCTCCAGCTCAAGCAGAAGGACCCGCGCGGCTGGGCCGAGTTCCGCGACCAGCTCGCCGAACACTCGACGGAGGGGTCGGCGCGAACGATGCGGGGCGTCCAGAAGCTCCGCCCCTCGCTCTGGCATCTGGAAGGCGGGCTCAAGGAAATGTCGGTTCCCGCGCTGATCGTCGCCGGCGACGAGGACGACTGGTGCCTCGAGCCCGGCATCTACCTGAAGCGCACCATCCCCACCGCCGCCCTGCTGATCGTGCCCAAGACCGGCCATGCGGTGAATCTCGAGGAGCCCGCGCTGTTCAACCGGGCGCTGGCCGACTTCTTCGCTACCGTCGAGGCCGGGCGCTGGACGGCGCGGCCGTTCGAACAGGGCGCCTCCGCGCTGCTGTCGGGCTTTCACGACGAGCAAGCCGGTTCGTGACCGTGTCCGGAGCCGCCGCCGCGGTCGACGAGGCGCGGCTCTGGCAGCGCCACATGACGCTGGCCGAAATCGGCGCCACCGCGAAGGGCGGCGTCGACCGGCAGGCGCTGAGCGAGGAGGAGGCGCGCGCCCGAGCCCTGCTCGCGGAGTGGGCGGGAGAGCTCGGGTACCGGGTGTCGGTCGACGGCATCTCCAACCTGTTCATCCGGCGCGAGGGGGCCGATCCCGCGCTGGCTCCCGTACTCACCGGATCGCATATCGACAGCCAGCCGACCGGCGGCAAGTTCGACGGCGCCTTCGGCGTGCTCGCGGGGCTGGAGGCGCTCCAGGCGCTCGACGAGGCGGGGATCGAGACCGCGCGGCCGGTCGAGGTCGTCGCCTGGCTCAACGAGGAGGGATCGCGCTTCGCGCCCGGCATGATGGGATCGGAGGCCTTCGCCCGTCTCCGCCCTCTCGACGAAATCCTGGCGGTCGCGGATCGCGGAGGCACCAGCGTCGCCGACGAATTGCCCCGGGCCCTCGCCGCGACGCCCCACGCGGAACGCCGGGATATCGGCTTTCCGGTCGCCGCGTTCGTGGAGGCGCATATCGAGCAGGGGCCGGCGCTCGAGCGCGCGGGAAAGCCCATCGGCGTCGTGACCGGAATCCAGGGGGTCCGCCGGATGCGCGTCCGCGTGACCGGCGAGGAATCGCATGCCGGCACCACGCCGAAATCGGCGCGGCGCGACGCGCTCTGGGAAGCGGCGAGGATGATCGATGCGCTGCAGCGCAACATGCACCGCGACGAGGAGCACCGTTTCACCGTCGGCATGATGGAGATCCGACCCAACGTGCCCTCCGTGGTGGCGTCGGAAGTGTTGTTCTCGATCGATATCCGCCACCCCGACAGCGATACGCTGGCCCGGCTCGAAGCCGGGGTTCCGGCGATTTGCCGGGGCGCGTCGCTCGACTGCGAGTTCGAGACATGGACCATCGCCGAGGCGTCCTCGATATGGTTCGACGACGGGGTGGTCGATACCATCGAAGCCGCCGCCAACGATCTGGGGCTGGGCAACATGCGTCTCTTCTCGGGCGCCGGGCACGATGCGCGCCAGCTCAGCCGCGTCTGCCCGACCGGCATGATCTTCGTTCCCTGCGAGAAGGGGATCAGCCACAACGAGGCGGAGAACGCGACCCCCTCGGACCTCGCCGACGGCGCGCGGGTTCTGGCGGAAACGCTGGTCCGGCTGGCAATGGGGTGAGGTGGGGCACGTTTATGCTACCCAGGGTTTACTTATGGCCATATCGATAATATGGTTGTCCATATGAGGACGACGCTGAACATCGACGAGACCCTGCTGAAACAGCTGCGCGTCGAAGCGGCGCGGCGTGGGACCACCATGTCCGCCCTCGTCGAGGCCGGGCTGCGCCACGTCCTTCCCGCCCCGGACCCCGGTGACGGCAAGGCGAAAAAATTGCCGCCGCTGCCGGTTTGGCGAAGCGGGGGATACCGGGTCGACATCGCAAACCGGGATGAACTCTACCGGCTCATGGACGGATACTGATCCCTGGTCTTCGACACCAACGTCCTGATCTACGCGGTCGACGAATTATCGCCTTTCCATGATCGTTGCCGTGCCCAAGTGCAGGAGGCCCGCGATGACCCCGCGCCCGCGTTCCTGACCTGGAGCATTTGTTACGAGTTTCTCAGAGTGACCACCCACCCGCGCGCCGCGGTAACGCCGCGGCAGCCGGACGATGCCTGGGGTTTCCTCTCCTCGTTGCTCGAATCCCCGGGCTTCGAAATCCTGGTGCCGACGCCACGTCACGCATCCGTGCTGGCACAGACCCTCGCGGAACTACCGGACGTGCGCGGTAATGTGTTCCACGACCTGCACACCGCCGTCGCGATGCGCGAGAACGGGGTCAGCGAAATATGTACCCGGGATGCCGGCTTTCATCGGTTCCCCTTCCTGACCGTGGTCGACCCGCTGCACTAGAGCCTGTCCGTTTCAGATGGAAGCGCCCCACCCCTGTCTCCTCACCGTCATGGTCGGAGAAGGCCGACCATGACGGAAGAAAACGGATGAAGCGGTTCCAACTCAGGCAGATAGGCTCCAGTTGGAGCAGGAGACTTCCCGGTTGGCGCGATGCCGCTCACGCAGCCACGTAGCGGTCGCGCTTCATGCCTTCGAGGTTGACGCCCTCGATGCGGATCAGCCGGGTGGTGTCCTCGCGCCGCGGCGAATGGAGGTCGCCCTCGTTGTAGCAGGCGGCCATGCCGGGCTCGAGGTCGTATACCCGCACCGCCTCCACCACGCCCGGCTCGTCGCCCTCGGGCGCCTTCAGCTTGCGCCATTCGGTCATCTCGGTGACGCCTTCCGCCTGGCCGTAGATCGCCCAGGACGGGCCGTGGTCGTGCGGCGTGCTGCCCTTCGCGCCCTCATAGACGTGGGCGAGGATGCAGAACCCGTGGTCCGGGTCCTCGTACAGAATTTTGCGGGGCGTCGTGTTGTCGGGACTGAAATGGGCGGCGACGAATTCCTTGTCCTTGAGCGCCGTCTCGACATGCCTGCGCACCGTCTCGCGGCCGCCGGGGCCATTGTCGGCGTCGATGGCCGCGTGGCAGTCTGCGGCAAGCTGTTCGAGCGTGTAGGCCATGGTCCGGTCTCCGGGCAAATGGGGTCGGCGCGCATTATAGCCGGGGTGGCGAGGGAGGCGAGCGATGCAGGTGAGGCGGGTGGTTACCGGTCACGACCGGACTGGGAAATCGGTGGCGATCATCGACGATATCGCCACCAACGCGACATCGCGGCGTCACGGCCACGATTCCCGGCTGATCTGGACCACCGACGGCGAAACCCCGCCCAACCGGGGGAACGAGGACGCCGGCGCGCGACGGGTCGGCCGCCCGCCGGCCGGCGGCGGAACCATCTTCCGCGTCCTCGAGCTCCAGCCCGACCAGGAGCTCGAGATGCACCGGACGGCGACCGTCGATTACGTGGTCATGATCGAAGGCGAGATGAACCTCGTCCTCGACGACACCGAGATCCCGCTCCGCCCCGGCGATTGCCTCGTCCAGCGCGGAACCAACCACGCCTGGCGCAACACCGGCGACGGCCCCTGCCGCTTCGCCGCCGTGCTGGTCGACGCCGGCGGCTGAGCATTGGCCGCCGGCGCGCGGGGTGGCATCATGCTGGCGCGGCGCGGTCCGCCGCGGTGAGAGGAGAGACGCGTATGGCGGGCGCGAGCCGCGGCTATGCCGATTTGCAGGAACATCTGGAAGCGCTCGACGCAGCCGGGCTGCTGCTGACCGTCGACGAGC
>JAPPHW010000202.1:748-7460 GCA_028820945.1 Defluviicoccus sp. | reverse complement strand
TGATCATTCGCGAATAGATGTGCGCCGAGACCAGCAGAAAGCAGATCGAGGCGGTCACGTGCCCGGTCTCCGTCAGGGCCTGCCAGAGATTGGCGCGGGTGAGTTGGCGCTTGAAATAGGTGAGGACCAGCGCGCCCAGCGCGCCCACGCCACCGGCTTCCGTTGCCGTGAACAGCCCGCCGTAGATGCCGCCCAGAACGAGCGCAATCAGCAGCACGATGGGTGCGCTTTTGCCCGCCGCCTGGAGGCCCGTCATCTGCGCCGGCCGGACGGTGTTCAGCGCCTCATCCGTCCCGACCTTTTCCGGGAAGCGCCGCGCCATGATCCAGATCAGCACGCAATAGGCTACCGCGAGCACGATCCCCGGAATTATGCCCGCGATGAACAGGTCGCCGATCGAGGTCTCGGCCAGGATGCCGAAGATGATCAGCAGCAGGCTCGGAGGAATCAGCATGCCGAGCACCGAAGATCCCGCCACGACGCCGACCGAGAAACGCGGGCGATATCCGAGGCGGAGCATCTCGGGCACCGCGACCCGGGTGAAGACGGACGCCGACGCGATGGTCGTCCCGGTGACCGCGGCGAACACGGCGTTGGCGCCCACGGTCGCGGTTCCCAGTCCGCCTTTGACCTTGCGGAACAGGTGGTTGGCCACGTCGTAGGTGTCCCGCCCGATGCCCGAAATGCTGACCAGCAGGCCCATGAGGACGAAGAGCGGGATCACCCCGAACTCGTAGGCCTGCATGCTTTCGCCGAGCGAGAGCGCCAACAGCTTGCCCGCGATACCGATGTCCCCGCGCACACCCCAGACGCAGACGAACGAGATCAGCGAGAGAGCGACGCCGACATGCACCCCGACATAGACGAAGATGAGCACGAACAGGATGGAGAAGACGCCGATCGCCGGTTTGCTCAACGCCCCGCCCGCCGCGATAGCGTAAATCGCCGCCGCCACGACGGCGACCGCCGCGCTCAGCGTGGCGATGCGGCGCACCTCCAGGCTCCCGTCCCGGGCCAGTTCCGCGAGCGACCGACCGCCGCGCGCCATCGCGCGCAGGAATTCCACCCCGCAAAGCGTCGCGCCCACCAGGATCAGCAGCTTAAACGGCCAGGACGGCAACGAGAAGTCGCCTTCCAGCCCTTCATAGGTCCCGCGCTCCCACACCTTCACGAAGGTGGGCATGGTGTAGAGCACGACCGCGCCCATGACGAGGACGCCGAGCCCGTCATAGAGCGCCCGCAGGCTGAGTCCGACCGACGGACGACGATCGAGCAGGCGCGACAACAGCGCATCCGACCGGGTCAGCCGGTCGGCCCGGATCGCCGCGGGAAGCTGCAGGAAGACGATCACCACGATCGACAGCGCTACCAGCAGCGGCACCCCGTCGATCGGCGCGTTGAACGCCGCCCTGCCGAACACGTCGGCGCAGAGCAGGATCATGATGCAGAAGATCCAGACGCTGCCGCCCGCGTTCAGGAACGATACGAGCGCGTCCAGGCCGCGCACCCACGGGGCACGCGATTCGCCGCTCGGATCCGGGCTGCCGTTACTTGCCATCGCGCGCGGCTACGCGCATCGGCGCCGGGGCTAGTTGCGGTCCCAGTGACGCGCGACCTCGATCTTCCGGGCGCGCAGCTCGTCCATATAGGCTTTCATCAGCCTGGTGCCCGGATGGCCGCGCTTGTCCAGCCTTTGGGCCCATTCCTGGGCGATGTTGGGCATGGTGGAGGCCCACTTCTTGCGCTCCGCAGCGGCCAACTCGGAGAACTTGACGCCCTTCTTCTTCATGATCGCGAGGAACTTCGTCCGCTTCTTGGAGTCGAGCGCGTTCTGGTACCCGACCCATTTGGCGGCTTCCTCGCGGATGATCTGCCGGGCGTGCGCGGGGATCTTCTTCCAGACATCGGTGTTGAACGTGATGCCCGACGTGATCGTCGGGCCGAACCCGACCCGGGTGAAATAGGGCGCCGCCGAGTAGGTCTTGTAGACGAAGCTCAGGATGACCCCGATCGGGTAACCCTCGTACACCCCGTTCTTGATGTTGGTGTAGGACTGGTTCATCGAGGAATCGACGGTGACCGCGCCGGTGCCGCGGAGCCACTGCGCGAAGGTCCCGCTCGAACCCAGCTTGCGGTTCTTCAGATCTTCCACCTTCGTCACCGGGAACTTGGTGAACAGGTGCATCGAATCGTTCACGCCGCTGGTGATGAACAGCTGGTTGTGCTTCTCGTAGGCCCGGTTGAGCTCGGGAACCGTCTCGCGCAGCTTGGCGTCGATGGACGCGAGCTGATCGCGCGTGACGCTGGCGAAGGGCATGTGAACGGCATAGGCCTCGAGCGGCAGGTTCGAGGGCTCGAAGTTCTTGAGGATCAGCCCGGCGCCCGCGATGCCTTCCTCGACGGTCTCGAAGACCTCGTTGAACTTGGCGAGGGTGAAGGCATAGGCGTGGGTCCATTCGATCTTGAACCCCTTGCCGCTCTCGGCGAGGCGCTTGTCGATGGCCGGCACAACGTTGTCCTTGAAGGTGCCGACGAAGGTGACGGCCGGCGGCGGCGCCCCGACGACGGTGATCTCCAGGGTCTGCGCGGCGGCCGGCGCAAGCGCGGCCGGTACGAGGCCGATGGCGGCCAGAATGGCGAGCGAACGATGGAGCACGGACAAACCCTCCCTTCCCTTCATGAAGCTTTCTGTCGGTCGGTCTGCCCGAACACTAGACGCTCGCCGCGAGCGAGTCGAACGGGCTTCAGTGCTTGAGCCGCGGGAAGACGCGCCGGACATTGTCCTCGAAGATCATCTTTTTCTCCGCCTCGCCCAGCCCTTCCGCGGCGTCGATATAGCGCTTGGTGTCGTCGAACGGGAACCCTGTCTCGGGGTCGATGCCGCGCACCGCGCCCACCATCTCGGACGCGAAGAGGATGTTTTTCGCCGGGATCACCTTCGTCAGCAGGTCGATTCCCGGCTGGTGGTAGACGCAGGTGTCGAAATAGACGTTGTCGAGCAGCAGCTCGTCGAGCGGCGGGCGGCCCATGTCCTGCGCCAGCCCGCGATAGCGCCCCCAGTGGAACGGCGCCGCGCCGCCGCCGTGCGGAATGATGAATTTGAGCGTCGGAAAGTCCGCGAACAGGTCCGAGGTCAGCAGCTGCATGAAGGCCGCGGTGTCGCCGTTGATGTAGTGCGCGCCGGTGAAGTGGAAATGCGGGTTGCAGGACGACGAGACGTGGATCATCGCCGGCACGTCGAGCTCGCACATCTTCTCGTAGAGCGGGTACCACCAGCGGTCGAACAAGGGCGGGTCGGTCCAGTAGCCGCCGGTCGGGTCGGGGTTCAGGTTGCAGCCGATGAAGCCGAGCTCCTCGACGCATCGCACGAGCTCGGGGATGCAGTTCGCCGGCGGGGTCCCCGGCGCCTGGGGCAGCTGGCAGACGCCGACGAAGTTGTCGGGATAGAGCGTCACCGCCCGGTGGATCATGTCGTTGCAGATCTCCGACCAGTACTTGTTGGCCGCCTCGTTGCCGTCCTGGTGCGCCATCCCGGCGGCCCGGGGCGAGAAGACGGTGAGATCGGTGCCCCGTTCCCGCTGCAGCTTCAGCTGCGCGCCCTCCAGGCTCTCGCGGATCGCGTCGTCGGAGACGTCGAGATCGGCGGGGAACGGCACATAGGCCGGATCCTTGAGTCCCTCGACCTGGGCGGCTCGATAGTCCCTCAGCGCGGACGGCGCGGTCGTGTAATGCCCGTGGCAATCGATGATCATGACGTTCCTTCCTATGTCCGGCCGCTCAGCTCGAGTCCCTTGTTCAGCCCGGCGTAGCTCGTCGCCGGCGCGGCCATCAGGAACCGGTAGCCTTCCTCCAGAACGCGCTCCACGTTCCCGGTATCGACGTGGGGATGTCCGACCGCGACGTTGCGCGACTTGCAGGTATCGACGATGCGCGCCATCGCGTCGCGCACCTCGGGATGGTCGTATTGCCGCGGAAAGCCGAGCTCCTGGCTGAGATCCCCTTCGCCGATCAGCACGGCGCCGATCCCCGGCACGTTGTCCAGCATGTCGGCCAGGCTCTCAATGCCCGCCGTGTCCTCGATCATCAGGATGACGAAAATTTCGCCGTCCGGCGCGAGCGGCCAGACATCCGCCTTCCGGTAATAGTCCTGCTGGGACAGGCCCCAGTAGCGCACGGCGTGGCGCGGTCCGTCCCCCCTGATGCCCGCGGGCTCGTAGAGCGGCGCGGATTCGAGCCGCGGGTAGCGGCACGCGGCGACCGCGTTATAGGCCTGCTCGACCGAGCTCACATGCGGCCAGACCACCCCGTACACGCCGAGATCGAGCGCTTGCTTGGCGTGCCACTGCGCCATCTCTCCGCCGTTGGGCGGAATGCGGACCATCGGGGTCACCGCCGGCGCGACGGAACCCGCGGCCGCGATCTGCGCGCGGTTCAGCATGTATTGCAGCGAATCGCGGAGCGCGCGGATGTCCCACGGGTTGTGTTCCATCTCGAAAACGATGCCGTCGTAACGCGACGCCGAAAGGGCGACGGCGCTCTGGACATCGGCGGTCGTGAACGTTGTGAACGCGCATTGTCCGGCTTCCAGCGCCGCGACGACGCCGTTGAGCCGCGGTATTTCGGTCATCCGGGTCTCCGGAAGGTATGTTTCGACGGCGGCAATCTAGCGACCGGGGCGGCCCGGGTCATCAGGCGGCGGTCGGCTTGTCCGCCGGCCGGGCTTGGCCTAGGCTCGGGGTCGCGAAAACGTTGCGCCTGCGGGCCCGAAATCCCTATGGATCGCGCCGACTGCCGGGAGTTGGACGAAGCGTGCCCGCTGGCGGAGTGCCGGGCGAGGTTTTCGCTGCCCGACGGCGTGCTCTATTTCGACGGCAACTCCCTGGGCGCGCTCCCGGGGACGACCGCTTCGAACGTTCGCGACCTGATCGAGTCCGAATGGGGCGAGGGTCTGATACGGAGCTGGCTCGACGCCGACTGGTTCTATCTCGCCCGCCTAGCCGGCGATGCCATCGCCCCGCTGATCGGCGCGTCCGGCGGCGAGGTGGCGGTCTCCGATTCCACGTCCGTGAATATCTTCAAGCTGGCTGCGTCGCTGCTGCGCCGCGCGGGCGCGCGCCGCAAGGCGATCGTCGAACGCGGCGATTTCCCGACCGATGCCTATATCCTCGAAGGCGCGGTCGGGCTTCTCGACAGAGGTCAGGAGCTGATCCGGGCGGAACCCGGCGGGATCGCCGATCGCATCGATCGCGACACGGCGCTGGTCCTGCTGAGCCATGTCGACTACCGCACCGGCGAGCTGCGGGACATGGAGGGGCTCACCGCGCGGTGCCGGGCGCTGGGGGTGCCGGTGATCTGGGACCTCTGCCATTCCGCCGGGGCGGTCGAGGTCGAGCTCAACCGGTGTCGCGTCGACTACGCGGTCGGCTGCACCTACAAGTTCCTTAACGGCGGTCCCGGCTCTCCCGCGTTCACATACGTCTCCCGCGACGCCATCGACGGGTTCGAGCCCGCGGTCACCGGCTGGTTCGGCCATGCCGATCAGTTCCGCTTCGAGGACCGCTACCGCGCGGCCGATTCGATAAACAAGTGCCTGGTCGGCTCGCCGCCGGTGCTGTCCCTCCGCGCGGTGCTCGACGGCGTGAAATGTTTCGACGGCGTGCGCATGGACGAGCTCTCGGGCAAGTCGCGCCGGCTCTCCGGGTTGTTCATCGACCTTGCCGACGAAAGCCTCGCCCGGCACGGGCTCGAACTGGCGACTCCCAGGGAACCGTCGCGCCGCGGCAGCCAGGTGTCCTTCCGCCATCCCGACGCCTATGCCATCGCGAAGGCGCTGATCGCCCGGGGCCTGATACCGGATTTCCGCGACCCCGACATTCTCAGGTTCGGCATTACGCCCCTCTACATGCGTTACGTCGACGTGTGGGATGCGGTGAAGCTCATCGAGGCGGTCATGTCCGAGGGCGCGTGGAGGGATTTCCGCGCGGACGCCAGGGAGGCCGTGACATGAGCGCGGTGCGCATAGGCGTGGCGGGCGGTTCGAAACCGCGTTCGTCCACAATGCGCTCGAAACGAAACCGTTACCCCCGGGCTTCCAGGCTCCGGCACAGCGCGAGATATTCCGCCATCGGTCCGCGCAGGTAGTCGGGAATCGGAACGGACCGGCCCATCTCCTTGGACGCGACGCAGCTGACGAACTCGCCGCGCAGGATTTCCTCGCCCTTGTCGGAACCCACGATCGTGTAGCGGATCGACGACCGGCCGAGCCCCGTCAGGATCAGCGCGAGGTCGAGATTGTCGCCCATCCGGCGGGACTTCCTGAAGTCGACGTCGCAATGGACCAGCGGGAACATCCTCCCCTCGTCGAAGAACTCGCGGGCGAAGTCGATCCCGAGGCGTTCGACCACCCAGCTCTCGAACAGGTCGTTGAACATGCGGAAGAAGGACACGTAGAACACGATGCCCGCCGGGTCCGAGTCGCCGAACCGGATATGGCGGCTGACCGAAAAGATTCCGTCCTGCTCCGACATCGTTCTTCCTCCGCTGGACCGGCGCGATCCTATGCGATTGTCCGTTACGGTTGGAGGCGCCGACGCGGCCGGGGCCCATCCTTCGATACGGCGCTGGGGGGGGGGGAAAAAAGGTGGGTTATGGGGGGGGGGAGAAAAAAAAAAAAAAAAAAACCCAAAGGGGGCCCCCCCCCCCGAGAAGGGGG
>JAPPHW010000202.1:0-738 GCA_028820945.1 Defluviicoccus sp. | reverse complement strand
TTCGGGGGGGGGGGGCCATAATCTGTTTTTTTATCGGGGGGCTTACAAAAAAAAAACCCCCTAACCCGTTTTGGGGGCGCCTGCGCCGTATCGAGGGAGGCGACTCCCCGGCGGTTTCATCCGAACCGGATAGGCTCTAAGGTCGAGGGCGGCGGTCGAGCGGGTATGGAATACTTCCTTCAGCAGCTGATCAACGGCCTCACGCTGGGCGCCGTCTACGGGTTGATCGCTATCGGCTACACGCTGGTCTACGGCATCATCGGGATGATCAACTTCGCCCACGGCGAGATCTACATGATCGGCGCCTTCATCGCGCTGATCGCCTTTCTGATCCTGGGCCCCGACGGCGGCGGTTACCTGATCCTCGCGCTGTTCACCGTCCTGATCGTCTCGATGATGCTGACGGCGGTCTATGGCTGGACGTTGGAGCGGCTCGCCTACCGGCCGCTGCGCGGCTCGACTCGGCTGGCCGCGCTGATCTCGGCGATCGGCATGTCGATCGCGCTGCAGAACTATGTCCAGCTCACCCAGGGCGCGCGCACCAAGGCGATCCAGCCGGTCATACAGGGGGGCATCGAGCTCGCCGAGCGCGACGGATTCGCGGTCTCGCTCAGCTACATCCAGATAATCATCGTGGTCGTGACGGTGGCGCTGATGGCGTCGTTCTCGCTGGTGATCGGCAAGACCGCGCTCGGCCGCGCCCAGCGCGCCTGCGAGCAGGACCGCGAGATGGCGGCG
>JAPPHW010000320.1 GCA_028820945.1 Defluviicoccus sp. | reverse complement strand
GTCTACAAGGGCCGCTGCGAATCCAGACCACCTTCAACCGCCGGATTTAGGTTCATTTTTCTCGAGGGTCCGTCTGCTGCTGCTGTTGCGATCCCCGATCTGCTGACCCTGTGGTGTCTTCGGTCGGACCGTTCGACAAACCAATTCCCAAAGCGACGAGAAAGGCCACCGCAGGCGAGAGCAATGCGATGAGGAAGGACCATAGCGCATTCATTTCGTATTTCTCGCGGCTTCGATGATCTTGACCAGATCGTCCGATTTCATCGCCTCATTCCGCCGAGTTGCAAACCAGTAGGTAACAATCGCAGCCGCCACTGGAAGAATAGCCAAGAAAATATCCTTTCCGGTGGTCTTATCAGGTTGGGTTGCCAGGAAATAACCTACGACCGCAGAGCCAACGATGAACAGGAAGCCCGCAGCCATATACGTCACGATCACGCGGACCGCGCTCCGGCTATTCTCTCTCTGTTCTTCGGCGTCGTTCTTCGACCCCTCAACGGGAGCATTTGGAGGCGGGTCAGCGGGCGTAGTTCCGGGAGAAGTATCTACATCGGCCATTGTTCTCTATCTCGTTGCGTTCGTTCGAAATGGACATCGGATATCAAAGTGGGATGGTCGAACCGTCAATGGTGTATCCGAACGACTCAAGAGTTAAATTATGGAACTTTCTTGTAGGCCCTTCCTCCTCGGATATTCGTCGTGCCCTTTGTCACGTCGTATAGTGAGGAACGACAGCTCCTGACACAACCGGCGCTCGCCTCGGACAGGCTTCCCGTTTCTGCCTGGACCGGCCATAACTATTGTTGCGTTTTATCTATGCAGGCGAACAGCCAATATTCACCGGAGGCAGGGTGACCAGATGCGCGCTTGCTAATGGGACGAGGCACACGACCATGCAAAGCACAACCTTCTCTGGCCTTTTGCATAACATCCTCGTCGGACGTAAATAGCAGCTTTTGTACAACTACCTTATCGGTCTCTATGTCAGCAATCACCGCCGGTTGATTGCATCCCAAAAGAGTTGCCGCCATCAAGATCAACATTGTGTATTTCAAGGGAGTCTCTTTGCCAGTTGGTAGTCGGTCGGAGCGGTTCATGCCACTGTGTCCAATTACATCGGCCTCCGTTTCAAGGCTTCAGTTCTTTAACGGCATATCCGTGCCTTTTGCACCAGGAAACCTTCAGAACATCACCTTCCACGAGACCCCGTAATAGTGTCCGCCTCGATCCCGGTCGTCTCTCATCTCCGGCCCGAGATGCAGGTTGAGGGATCGGCGGACCGGTTCCTCTTCGCAATCCAGCCAATACCAGATCGCAACGCCCGCGAGCGCGGCGCCCGCAGCGATGCCGATGTACTTGAGAGCCTCTTTTCCTTCGTCTTTCGACCGGTGGCAGTGGTAGCCGCCGGTGGCCGTCTCGCGATGACAACCGTGGCGGTCGAGACCGCCGCCGTGGCCGAGAGCGCCGGAAACCGGAACGGTTGCCAGAGCGCATGCAAGGACGACCCACAATATACGTCCGGTCATAATCATTGTTCCTTGTCTTCACGCGTTAATCGGTGCGAAGGGTTGCGGGAACGGCGATAGCAACCGTTGACCCGGGCGTAATATGTGCCGGCCGCCGCGACGGCCGCACGATATGTCGGGCGACCGCCGAGATGCGTGCGATTCCGACATTACGGCATCGAAATGCATCCTTCCCGGTAGACTTCCTGGCCGCCGTTACCCTGTGCACTATCGTGGAAGTTGTATTCAGCCAAGTCGCTTATGCTATACGATTGTATAAGGCAGACTTTTACACAAGGAATGACAAACGGTCAACACTCTATATCTTAATTGATAAGTCCGAATACTTGGAATCCCGGCCCGCGACCGCTCAACCGCGGCGATAGATCGAACGCCGGTGCCCGATCTCGATGACGAGCACCACCAGTTCGCCATCCCGCAGCCCGCAGAGGATACGGTAGTCGCCGACGCGGTAACGCCAGTAGCTCCCGGACCCGAAACCGCGCAGCGGGGCGCCGGCGTCGCGCGGATCGCAAAGGGAAGCAAGCGGTGTCCCAAGTAGGCGCGGCAGCGGCAACGGGAAGTTCGATTCAACGCGATTCCGGCGGCCTGAAAGGGCGGCCGCCTCACTCCGCCATCGCCGCCTCGTCTTCCCGTCTCTCGTCGACGCGGAGCGTGACCCGAAGATCGGCGTCGAGGGCCGCGAGCATTTTCATCAGCCGGTCCAGCGCGAACCGACCGAGATCCGCGTTGCGGATGCGCGAGAAGGCCGCCGCCGCGAACCCGGTCAGGGCGCCGGCCTTGCGCACCGAGAGCCCGCTTTCCTCCAACGCCGCGACGATGCGCGCCGCCAGGATGGCCTTGGCCTGTTTCAGGTCCGCGTCGGGATCGCCTAGGTCGCGAAACACGTTGCCGCTCCCCTCGACGAGTTCGAAGTCGCTGTCGCTCATGGCCTCAACTCCCTTCGCAGTCGCGCCAGCCGGCGCCGGATCCGCGCCGCGTGCGGAGGATCCAGCCTGCCGATCTGCTTCGCCGCGCGCTCCGCGACCTCAACCCTCCCCGCCAGGATAGTTGTCCAGCCGGTCGCAGGTGGCGTCGGGCAGACGCACGGCGGTCCGTTTCATGGGTGCCTCCATCGGTCGACGTGTATACCGCCCACGCGGGTTCGTGGACATCCCGCCCTGCATCCCGCGTCGTCACGATGTCTTGAATCTTGATGCAACGCTGACTCCGCGCCGCGCGGAACCGTCCCGTGAAGTCCGGTTCGCAAGATGTTGGCGGCGCGCCGGTTTCCGCGGCCGCGCGCCGTTCCGGGCCGGTTCCCGGCGGCGCGGATTCCGGCCTGTGCCGTCCCCGGGGGACAGGAAATATGCCGTTTCACGTTAATGTTTCACGTGAAACAAAGGTCAACAATGCTGACTTATGTTTCACGTGAAACATTAGGGAAGGTCCCGCCCTACAGCCTCACCCCCCGGTTGTCCCAGGCGCGGCGCCACTTGTTGGCGAGGTCGGGGTCGAACAGGAGACCGGTGTCGCCGGGGGCGATGACCCAGTCGTCGCGCGCGAGCTCGGACTCGAGCTGTCCCGGGGCCCAGCCGGAATAGCCGAGGACGAACAGGCCGCGCGCCGGGCCTTCGCCGCGCGCCATTTCGCGCAGGATTTCGGCATCCGCGGACAGCCAGACCCCTTCGGCGACCTTGACGGAATTTCCCCCGGAAAAGTCGTCCGAATGCAGGATGAAGCCCTCCGTCGCCCCGACCGGCCCGCCATAGTGGACGGCGATCTTGCGGCCGCTGCGCTCGGCGGGGGCGGAGCCGGGATCGAGAATGTTCCCGGCCCAGTCCTCGGCCAGCACGCGGTTGATCACGAAGCCCATCGCCCCGTCCGGCCCGTGGCGGATCATGTAGATCACCGTCCCGGCGAAGCGCGGGTCCGGCATGTCGGGCGCGGCGACGAGGAACCATCCCTGCAGGCTGTCGGGCAGCAGGTTCGACTGCGCGACCGCCTTCTGGAACGCGGACAGGCTTATGACCGCGACGATCAGGATAATCGCGCGGCGGAGGCGTCCCGTCACAGCGGCGGCGCCTCGAGGGCGCGCAGGGCATCGGCGGGCGCGATCGGCGCCCCGGTGCGTTCCTGGAGCTCCGCGAAGTCGAGGCCCTCCACCATCTCGCGCACCGCGAGCCCCGCCGGGGTCACGTCGATCACCGCGAGGTCGGTGTAGATCCGGTTCACCGCGCCGCGCCCGGTCAGCGGGTAGGTCGCGCGCTCGACGATCTTGGGCTCGCCGCGCCGGGTGCAGTGGTCGGTCATCGCGTAGACCGCCTTCGCGCCCACCGCGAGGTCCATCGCCCCGCCGACGCCGGGGATCGCGCCGGGCGCGCCGGTCGACCAGTTGGCGAGGTCGCCGTTCGCCGCCACCTGGAACGCGCCGAGGACGCAGAGGTCGAGATGCCGGCCGCGGATCATCGCGAACGAGTCCGCGTGATGGCAGATCGACGCGCCGGGCAGCAGGGTTATCGGCTGCTTGCCGGCGTTGATCAGGTCCTCGTCCTGGGCGTCCTCGGGCGGCTCGGGTCCCATGCCGAGGATGCCGTTCTCGCTGTGGAACACGATCTCGCGGCCGGCCGGCAGGAAATTGGCGACCAGCACCGGCTGGCCGATGCCGAGATTGACGATGGCGCCATCGGGGATGTCCTGGGCGATGCGCCAGGCGACCTGATTGCGGCTGAGCCCCTGTGTCACGGGTAGCGGTCTCCCCTCAGTATGGCCTCGCGCTCGCTCATCGGCTCGGGCACCGCGACCACCCGGTCGACGAAGATGCCGGGGGTCACGACCGTCTCGGGGTCGATCTCGCCGAGCCCGACGAGCTCGCGCGCCTGGACGACGGTGGTCGCCGCCGCCATGCACATCAGCGGCCCGAAATTGCGCGCCGCCAGGCGGTAGGTGAGGTTGCCCCAGCGGTCGGCGCGCTCCGCCTTGATCAGCGCGAAATCGGCGTGGAGCGGGTATTCGAGGACGTAGTCGCGGCCGTCGATGGCGCGCGTCTCCTTGCCCTCGCCGAGCGGGGTCCCGACCGCGGTCGGCGTATAGAACCCGCCGAGCCCGGCCCCGGCCGCGCGCAGCCGCTCGGCGAGAGTGCCCTGCGGCACCACCTCGAGCGCGACCTCGCCCGCGCGGTAGACCTCCTCGAACGCCTCCGAGTGGGACGACCGGGGGTAGGTGCAGATCATCCGCGCCACCCGGCGCTGCTCGAGCAGCGCGGCGAGCCCGATATGTCCGTTGCCGGCGTTGTTGTTCACCACGGTGAGGCCGCTCGCGCCCCGGTCGATCAGCGCGTGGATCAGCTCGGTGGGCGAGCCCGCCTCGCCGAACCCGCCGATCAGCACCGTCGCGCCGTCCGGAATGTCGGCCACCGCCTCGGCAACGCTTGCGACCCGCTTGTCGATCATCGTCGAATCCTAGGCAACGGCCGGCACCCCGTCCACATGCGGAACGGTTGACCGCCTTCCCTGCGCGTTCCAGTGTGCCCGCATGGAAGCGCTCTGCCGCGACTGCTTCGCCCCGGCGGGCGGGGAAACCGCGTGCGGCGCCTGCGGCTCGGCCCGGGTGGTACGGCACCGGGAGCTCGCCCGCCTCGCGATCGCCCATGTCGACTGCGACGCCTTCTACGCCGCGGTGGAGAAGCGCGACGATCCGGCGCTGCGCGACCGGGCGGTGCTGGTCGGCGGCGGCCGGCGGGGCGTGGTGATGGCGGCCTGCTACACCGCGCGCGCCTTCGGCGTCCGCTCGGCGATGCCGATGTTCCAGGCGCTCCGGGCCTGCCCGGACGCCGCGATCGTCCGCCCCGACATGAAGAAATACGCCGCCGTCGGCCGCGAGGTGCGGGCGCTGCTGAACGACGTCACCCCGGCCGTCGAGCCGATCTCGATCGACGAGGCGGCGCTCGACCTCTCCGGCACCGAGCGGCTCCACGGCGCGGTCCCGGCGGCGACGCTCGCCCGCCTCGCGCGGCGGATCGAGGCGGAGATCGGCATCACCGTCTCGATCGGGCTGAGCTACAACCGGTTCCTCGCCAAGATCGCGTCCGGCATGGACAAGCCGCGCGGCTTCTTCGTCATCGGCAGGGGCGACGCGCGGCGCTTCCTCGCGGACCGGCCGGTCACCGCGATCCAGGGGGTGGGCGAGGCGATGCGCGACCGGCTGGCGGCCGACGGAATCGCGACCGTGGGCGACCTCCAGGGGATGGCGGAGGAGACGCTGGCGCGGCGCTACGGCGCGATGGGGCGGCGCCTCGGGCGGCTCGCGCGCGGCCACGACCCGCGCCCCGTGGCGGCCGGCGCCGGGCGCAAGAGCCTGTCGGCCGAGACCACCTTCGCCCACGACCTCACCCGACTCGACGATCTCGAGGCCCGCCTCTGGCCGCTCGCCGAGAAGGTCTCGCGCCGGCTCAAGGCGGAGGGGATCGGCGCGCGCACGATCGCGCTCAAGCTCAAGCGCGCCGACTTCCGCGTCCTGACCAGGAGCGTCACCCTCCCCCACCCGACGCAATCCGCCGAGACGATCTGGCGCGCCGGCGCCCGGCTGGCCGCGAAGGAGGCCGACGGCACGCCGTGGCGGCTGATCGGCATCGGCGCGTCGCGCTACGTCCCGGCGGAGGAGGCCGACCCGCCCGACCTCGCCGACCCCCGCTCGCTCCGGCGCCGCGACATGGAGCGCGCCATCGACTCGATCCGCGAGCGGTTCGGCGAGGCCTCCATCGGCCGCGGGCGTGGGCTCGGGTAACGGCTAATGTTTCACGTGAAACAAAGGTCAGCCTTGTTGACCTATGTTTCACGTGAAACATTGTCCCGAAACGGTACTATTTTTTCGTGTCCCCGGGGGACAGGACGGCGCCGCGGCGCGCCCGGCCGAGGGGACCGGCAAGCGCCGGTTCGGACTGGCGCGTCAGAGGCTTGCAGGAAAGAGTTGCCGCGAAGGTTGCGCAGGGGCGGCAGGGACGCCCTGATGGCGGGACACGCGATAATTCACTACCGGTGGGTAACGAATTAGGCGGCGCAGAAGTGCAGCGCGCTCGGCCCGACCGTCGACCGTTTCATTCGTTTTCCGATGGCTTGCGCTGTCCGAGCCTTGCCATTCGCCGCGCGAGGTCCCGCTCGAGCCTGCTTCGGCGGAACGGTGTCAGCTTGCGCCATTCTTCGATCTCGGCGGCGGTCCTGCCGCAGCCCAGGCACCACCCCGTCTTCGGGTCGGGACGGCAGATGTCGATGCATGGGGATTGCGCGCGTTTCGCCCCGCGTTTCATGGAGACGCCTCGATCGGGGATCCGCCGTTCGCGCTCACGACGGAGCCTGCCAGTCGGCAAGGCCGATCCGGCCGACAAAGCCGCTCTCGGTGCCGAGCGCGAGATGCTGGCCGTCCGACGACCAGGCGAGCGCGGTCACGGCGCCCTTGCCGGGCCGCTTGACCAGAACCGGATGCGTGCGGTCGATCTGCACGAGGATGGCGGCGCCGTCCTCGTATCCGGCGGCGACCACTTCATGCCGGGGGTGGGCCGCCACCGCCGTCACCACGCCCTCGAAGCCCCACCCGAGATCGAGCGGCGCCTTGCCCATGGGGCCGTCCTTGCCGTGGAACGGCCAACAGACCACCGCCTCCGCGCCGCCGGTCGCCAGATATTTTCCCTTCGGCAGCCAGCTCATCGACTTGACCTTCGCCGGGTAGCCGGACATCTGCATATCGGCGCCGTCGGAAACACGCCAGCCATGCAGCTCGTTCTCCTGCATCGCGGTGACGATGTATTTCCCGTCCGGGCTCCAAATCAGGCCAAGATGCGAGCCCGGCCAGCCAAGTCGTTTCGGCTCCTGCGTGCCGGCCTTCGCCCACCAGAGGCTGATTCCCCCATAGTGCGCGGCGGCGATCCGCCGTCCTTTCGGGTCGAATGCCAGACCGCCGACCGTGT
>JAPPHW010000249.1 GCA_028820945.1 Defluviicoccus sp. | reverse complement strand
AAGGCGCTCGGGCTCTACCAGGCGCGTGCCTTGGCCTACGACGGGATCGAGGTCGACATCCTCGAACATCCCCTCACGCCCGAGCAGCGGCGCATCTACGACGCCTATGCCGGCGCCTTCAAGGTGATCCACGCCAACATCGGGGAGGCGCTCAAGGCCACCGGCATCGTCCAGGGCGAGGACACGCTGAACCGGAACGCCAAGGCGGCGGCGTTGTCGGCCTTCGAGGGCACCAAGCAGCGCTTCTTCGGCCATCTGCTGACCGGCATGAAGTGCCCCTCGACGATCCGCGCCATCGACGCCGACCTCGCCGCCGGCCGATCGGCCGTGGTGCAGCTGGTCTCCACCGGCGAGGCGTTGATGGAACGGAGGATCGCCGACGTTCCCGCGTCCGAGTGGGACGACCTCAACATCGACCTGACGCCCCGCGACGCCATCCTGTCCTACCTGATGCACGCCTTCCCGGTGCAGCTGCAGGAGCCGTTCACCGACGACGGCGGCAATCTCCTCAGCCGGCCGGCCAGGGATACCGACGGCAACCCCGTCATCTGCAAGGAAGCCGAGGACCGGCGCGACGCGCTGATCGAGAAGCTGGCGGCGCTCCCGCCGGTGCCCACAGCGCTGGACCAGATCGTGCAGCATTTCGGGCACGAGGCGGTGGCCGAGGTTACCGGCCGGTCACGGCGCGTGTTGAGGATCACGGACGCCAAGGGTGAGCGGCTGGCGCTGCGCAGCCGGCCCGCCTCCGCCAACCTCGCCGAGACCGCCGCCTTCATGGACGGCGAGAAGCGCATCCTGGTGTTCTCGATGGCCGGCGGCACGGGCAGGAGCTACCACGCCGACCTTTCCTGCGGGAACACGGAACGGCGCATCCACTACCTGCTGGAGCCCGGCTGGCGCGCCGACCAGGCGATCCAGGGGCTCGGCCGCACCCACCGGACGCACCAGGCCAGCGCCCCGCTGTTCCGGCCCGTGACTACGGACGTGAAGGGCGAACGCCGCTTCATCGCCACCATCGCCCGACGTCTGGACAGCCTGGGCGCCATCACGCGCGGGCAACGGGACAGCCAGACCGCGATGGGCGGCAGCGATGCCGCGCTGTTCCGCGAGAGCGACAATCTCGAAAGCGCCTACGCCAAGGCCGCGCTCCGCCAGTTCTACGGCGCGCTGTGGCGCGGCAGCATCGAGGGCTGGACCGTCGAGCGCTTCCAGGAGTCGACCGGCCTCAAGACCGTCCACGAGGGCGGCCTCAAGGACGACCTGCCGCCCATGCCCAGGTTCCTCAACCGGCTGCTGGCCTTGCCCATCGCCGAGCAGAACCAGTTGTTCGCCGAGCTGGAGAGCCGCATCGCGTCCAACATCGAGCAGGCGATCGAGGCCGGCAGCTACGAGGTCGGCGTCGAGACCGTCACCGCCGACTCGCTCCGGATCGCCGGCCGGGAGACGCTCTACGAGCATCCCGGCACCGGGGCGGCCACCGAGCTGGTCGAGATCGTCCGCCGCGACAGGCTGGTGCCGCTCACGGCGGAATCGGCGCTGGAGATGAGCCTGCCCCGGACTCGATCCGGGGGCGAACGCGATCCGGGTCCGGACGGAAGGCCCCGCCTCGCCGTCAACACCCGCTCGAAGCGCGCCGCCGTCATCCTGCCGGCAGCCTCGCGCATGCTCGACGACGGCGGGGTAAAGGAGCGGGTGCGCCTGATCCGGCCCGCGACGGCCGAGACCATGGCCAGGGCCGAGCTCGACGCCTCCAACTGGCGCCGCGCCGACGAGGCCGGTTGGCGGCGCGTGTGGGACGCGGAGATTGCCGGCCTGCCGTCGCACCGGGACTCCCGCTTCTGGCTCGCCACCGGCCTGCTGCTGCCGGTCTGGGACCGCCTGCCGGCCGAGAACATGCGGGTGCGCCGGCTCACCTCGGATGACGGCATCGCCCTCATCGGCCGCGTGCTCGACGCCGAGCAGGTGCGGGCCGTGCGCCAGAGCTTCGGGCTCGACGGCGGTCCCGCCATGACCGGCGCGGAAGCCTTCGAGGCGGTCATGGGGCGCGGCAACGCACTCGCGCTCGCCAACGGCTGGCGCCTCGCCCGCCGCCGCCTGATGGGCGCCGACCGCATCGAGATCGAGGGGCCGGCGGACACCGACATGAATGCGTTGAAGCGCATGGGCTGCACGGTGGAGATCGTCTCGTTCCGGGCGCGGATATTCGCGCCGAAGCCCGAGGCGCTCGAACGGCTGCTCGAACGATGGCCGCTCGCCGCTTGACCTTTGCCCGTGCCGCCGCCCGCCAGCATCCGTATCGCCGGCCGGGTCGCTGCCGATTGCGAGTCCCACCACAATCTTTGCTGGCCCGCCGTCATCGACAGGACCGGCGCTTCCGTCGCCGGCGCGGGCGGGATAGACAGTCCCGACGCGCCGGCCCCACTTCCCGACATAGGAGAACGCCGCCATGACCGCGCAGACCCTGCCGGACTGCCCCAACTTCTGCTTCGTGCCGGCCTACGATGTCGAGACCGACGTCCAGCAGATCCGGATCGTGATCGAAGGGCTGGCCGGTCACGTCCCGACCGCGCTGATCGCGCTCACGCTCGAAGATGCCCAGTCCATCTGCGACAAGCTGAACCGAAGGCTCGGATACGACCGCGAGGCCTGGACCGCGATGGTTGCCGCCTCCATGCGCGCCGAAGACGACGATCCCGAGAGCGATGCCTGGCACTGACGCGCCGCCTGCTTGTAAGGTATGGCGAATTCCCTATAATTCGGAATCGACAGCGAGATGTTGAAACCGGTCGAATGGGTCGGCTCCAGCAAGGCGGATCTGAAGCGCTTCCCGGACCCCGTGCAACACCGCATGGGGTTCGCGATCTACCGCGCCCAGCTCGGACGCCGGCATCGGGACGCGAAGCCGCTGAAGGGCTCCGGCTCGGGCGTCGTGGAGGTCGTCGCGCGCCACGACGGCGACACCTTCCGCGCCGTCTACACGGTCCGGTTCGAGGCCGCCGTCTATGTCCTGCACGCCTTCCAGAAGAAGGCGAGGCGCGGCATCGACACCCCGAAGCAGGAGCTCGATTTGGTGCGCCGCCGATTGCAAGCCGCCGAGCGGCATTACCGTGACACCCATCGTGGAGACTGACGCCATGGAACCCGACAACACCGCCGTGGAGCGCGGCAGCGGCAACGTCTTCGCCGATCTCGGCTTACCCGATGCCGACGCCCACCTTGTCAAGGCCGAGCTGGTCAGCCGCATCGACGATATCGTGAGCGACCGCGGCATCACCCAGACCGAGGCCGCGCGGCTGCTCGGCCTCTCCCAGCCCGATGTGTCGCGGCTGCTGCGCGGCGACTTCCGCGAGTACTCGCTGGAGCGCCTGTTCCGGCTGCTGACCGCGCTCGGGCGCGACATCGACATCGTGGTCCGCCAGCCCCGTTCCGCCGATGGCGGACGGCTCCGCGTCACCGCCGCCCAACCCGCCTGACGCCCCGGTCCCGGCCGGCGACCCGAAGCGAGTCCCTGCTGCCCGTGGCTGCGCAGCCGGCCCGCCGACCGCTGCCCCGCTGACGACCGATTGCCGATGGCGGATCGCCTTTGGTCCTTCCGCTCCTCCCCGGTCGTTTCTGCTGCGCAGCCGGCTCCTCGCCGTCCACACTCTCCACCGGCTGGCGTTTGGCGGCAACGGAGGTCGTGGATGTCACCATCCGAATTTGGGACTTGCAACGGGACCTGAAGTCCTCTATCGAGGGATCCTTGGCTCGCGACGAGCCTTTGGTTGCCACAAAAGCGTCCGCGCCGGCAAACGAATCGTCGCAAAATGCGATCCTCGCATTCGACTACCGGTTTTCCAGTTCTGGCCTTGCGCAAGCGGACGTGCGTAATTTGCGCTGGAGAACCGCTATGGCTCGGCAAAAGCCCAACAAGTTCCTTCCCTTCGACAATTACCACGTCGCCCCCATAGGCGGCATCGATCCGGACTCCCTGAAGAAAGCCGCCAGGCTCGCGCGAACCAAATATCGCGACTACGAACCCAAGCTGTCCCACAACCTCGTTCTGAACCACATCGCAAAGTCCCTGGGCTTTCGCGAAGGCTGGGGCGGATATGTCCACGACTACAAGCATCGGCTGGACGGGTTCATGCGGGAGCATGGCCTTGATTCCAGGTCCGACGTGTTCGCTCCCGTTCTCCCTGATGGGGATACCGTCGTCCGGTTGACCTACAGGCAGGTCGCCGACCGCCTGTTTTCCTCCGGGCGCTCCATGCCCCGGCGGATATTCGTCGGCGCGGGAGTCGATGTTTTCGACCTGCTGGAAGCAACTCCGCCCCGAGAGCTCAAGATCGGGTTCATGACGTCGGGCAAGGGCCTGGCCTTTGCGGACATCGAGCCCGCCAGCATCGATCGCTCCGTACCACCCGCCAGCTACTCCATACACAGTCCCGAGGCGGAACTATGCGTTTCGGAGGTGACGTCCTTCTTCGGCAATCTCATCGGGGATCAACTCTGCGATGCGGGCAGCGGCGAGCGTATCGTCGCTCAAGCCTACAACGTCGCCGATGCCGCGCGCGAGAGGCTGCGGACGTCCGGCCTGCTCCTGCGGCGCACCCTGGCAGCCTTTCCCTCCGGATGGGTCGACGTCATCCCCTACAACGATCGCCTCGCTTTCCTGAGAGGTCCCGGCGGCGGTTACGAGTTCGTCTTCAAGGGCATGCGCGACGCCGCGTTCAGACCGAACGTCCATGCACCGTTTCTCCGCGACAAGGATGTCTCAAAGTCCGAGGATGCAAACGAATTCGAACTCCACCTCTATTTCAACTATTGCGGTTGGCTCGACAGTGACCGGCATGACGCCGAATTGGCCTTCTACGCCAACGGCGGCTCACCGACCACCTACCCGGGACCGGATGAGATCCTGAAGGCTCATCTCGCCGGCAACGGGAGCTATGTCCCACCTGCGAAGAAGGCTCCCTGTCGTCCCGGTTACACTCTGGTCGAACGCGCCGGGCACCGGCTCTGCTTCTCGGAACTCGTTACCGTCGGGCGGTTCAATCGCTTTCTCGACCACAATCCGGAGTATGTGGCCCACAGGCGGAGCGTTCTGGGCGATGAACCACTGGAGGCGGTCAACAATGAGCCGGCTCACCTGCCGGCCGCCGCGACCTGGTACGACGCGAAGGCCTACGCCAGATGGATCAAGCGGACCCAGAAGCTTCCGGTCCGGCTGCCCACCGAAGAGGAATACCTCATCCTCGCCGCCGACCTCATCCCCGACCAGATATCCGATGACGATTTCAGGGAAGCGCACGAGAAGCGCCTCTGCGTTTTCTTCGATGCGCACGGCAACCGGTTCGACGGGCATCCGCCCTACATGACCCCCGCCGAGTTCGCCCGTTTGCTGTGCCGCTATGATGGGGACCGCATCGAGTGGGCTGAAGCGGCGACGGGGCTGAAGACCATCCGCTCCGCTTGGTTCGGCGAATGGCTCTTACCCGTTGGAGCCGCGATTAACGGCCGCTTCATGTGTTCCCAGTACGATGTCCACCTCGCGCCCGAAAGGAGGATTTCCGCCGCGAAAGGACGCTTCCCTGCGAGCAGCGCCGGCAAGTACAAGTCGATGAAGATCGGGTTCCGCCTCGTTTACGAGGGGGCCATCGGAAGCTCCGCCGCCCGCCGCGTCTCGGGTTGCACCTGGGGGACCGGGCGGTGAAGTACAGCAGTTCGAGAGAAATACACGGTTTGGTCCGTCAGCTGGTCCGCTCGGGATGGACCTTCCGTCATGGAAGAAAACACGGACGGATCTATCCTCCGGGTAGCAAGCGGTTCGTCACGGTGCCGATCTCTCCGAGTGATCGGCGGAGCCGCAATAATTTCGAACGGGACTTGCGGCGGATGAATAATGGAGCCCCGTTTCCCGAACGGTCTTCTTTCGAGGATTGAGTCTGACGCGGACATGACGATGACGGAGGCCCCGAGCGAGGCACGGTCCCGACCGACACCCGGACTTCCGTCTCGAAGTACCGGGACACTGCTACACCCCGGGCCGAGGCACCTGACAATGCAGCTCCGCCTGCCGCTTCATCCAGAACAGTAATCGCGTCGGTCGCGCGCAGGGGACTCTTTGCCCTTTGCTGCGCCGCCGGCCCGTCCCCGTCTTGTGGCAAGAAAGCGCCGCCCGGTTGCGGCCGTCCGCCTACTACGTAGCCGGCCGAACGTCGTCCGGTAGCCCGTCAGGGCCTCGCATCCGGCGGGAAGGCTGCTCGATCCGGGCGCCCGTGCTGCGCCGCCGGCCCGTCATCGTCCGCGCTCACCCGTGCCGCGCGAGCCATAGCCAGGCGCCCCATGCCGGCAAGCTCAACACCGTCGCGCAGACGATGATGGCCACGGGTCCGAGCAACCCGGCAACCACCGCCGCCCACACGGTGGCCGCGCCGAGGACGATCCCGGCCATCCAGGCTCCGCGCCGGTAGCCGAGACGCCCGAGACGGCGGCAACCGAGCGCCAGCGGCAGGCCGCACGGCGCGGCAAGAGCGAGCGACCCAAGCGCCGCCATCGCCTCCCCGGCATCCGCGAACCGGACCGCCGACGGCCCGAAGCGCAACGCCGCCTGCACCACTACCCCGGTCGGCAGCCAAAGTAGCGCGAGCGGCCAGAACCCGTGCCGCGCCATCCATCCCCGTCCGTCCATGCCGCAACCGATGCCCCGGAAACCGTCGCCATGCAAGCCGGGCGGACCCGTTCGTGCGGGAGGTGGAGAGAAGCCGGTGGAGGGCGAAGCCGCTGTCGGAGAGGGAGCGGCGGGGATCGCAACCGGGAGGACGGGGACATGACGACATCGACCTATGCGGGGATCGGGGCGCGGGCGACGCCGAGGGCCGTGCTGTCGGACATGACGAAGATGGCGGGCTGGCTGGCGCGCACCGGTTGGCACCTGAACACCGGCGGCGCGAAGGGAGCGGACTCCGCGTTCTCCGCAGGGGCGCCGTCTGGATTGCAGACCTTGTTCCTGCCCTGGCGCGGCTACAACGGCCTCGACGGCGCGGACTGCCTCCACCTGACCGGGTTCGAGCGCGACGTATGCATGGACTACGCCGCCCGGCTGCATCCTGCCTGGGATCGCTGCTCGCCGGGCGCGCGGCTGCTCCATGGGCGCAACGTCGCTCTCATCCTCGGCCCGGAACTGACCAATCCCGTCGACGCGGTGGTTGCATGGAGCGAACGCGGCGAGGCGGTCGGCGGCACCGGCATGGGCATCCGCATCGCCGAAGATCGCGGCATCCCGGTGCTGAATCTGGGGTCCATGTCGCCGCGGGCGGTGTGCGAACGGCTGCGCGATATCCGCCGTGCCGCGCCGGTTTCAGGGAGCGAGAGGTGAGCGCGGGCCGGGCGAATGCCCGGCAGGGCGGAGGAAGTGGTTTCCCCGCTCCGTTGCCGGGCCGGGCACCGGCACAGGGAGATTGCGCCATGGTCCTCTCATCCTTCGATACCGGCTTCGATTTC
>JAPPHW010000275.1 GCA_028820945.1 Defluviicoccus sp. | reverse complement strand
GATCCGCGGCATGTACATCATGGGCGAGAACCCGGCGATGTCGGACCCCGATGTCGGCCACGCCCGCGAGGCGCTCGCCATGCTGGATCATCTCGTCGTGCAGGAGCTGTTCCTGACCGAGACCGCCTATTTCGCCGACGTGCTGCTGCCCGCGTCTGCCTTCCCCGAGAAAGACGGGTCCTACACCAATACCAACCGCCAGGTTCAGATCGGCCGCGCGGCGCTGCCCTTGCCAGGCGCGGCGCGCCAGGATCTGTGGATCGTGCAGGAGATCGCGCGCCGGCTCGGGCTCGATTGGTCCTATGACGGCCCGGCCGACGTGTTCGCAGAAATGCACGAACTCATGCCCTCGCTCAACGGGATCTCGTGGGAGCGCCTGCAACGCGAGGATTCGGTCACCTATCCCGTGGCGTCGTTCGACGTGCCGGGCGACGACGTGATCTTCGGCGACGGCTTCCCGACCGCCAGCGGGCGCGGCAAGTTCGTCCCCGCCTCCATCGCCCCGCCCGACGAGGTGCCCGACGCCGACTACCCGATGATTCTGACCACCGGCCGGGTGCTGGAGCACTGGCACACCGGCGCGATGACGCGGCGCGCCGGCGTTCTCGATGCCATCGAGCCCGAGGCGATCGCCCATCTCGCGCCGGCCGACCTCGACCGCATGGGGCTGTCCCCCGGCGCCAGGATCCGGGTGGAGACAAGGCGCGGGGCGATCGAGTTGATCGGCCGGGTCGACCGGGACGTGCCGAGCGGCGTGGTGTTCATCCCGTTCTGCTTCACCGAGGCCGCCGCCAACCTGCTGACCAACGACGCGCTCGATCCGTTCGGCAAGATTCCCGAGTTCAAGTTCTGTGCCGCCCGGGTCGAGGCGGTGCCGACGAACGAGCCCGCGGCGGCCTGACGGAGGACGCCATGTATTTGCGCGATTGCTGGTACGTCGCCGCCTGGGACCGCGAGGTGGGACGGGAGCCGCTGGCCCGCACGTTCCTGGGCCAGCCGGTGGCGCTCTACCGCCGCGAGGACGGAACCCCGGTGGCTCTGGAGGACCGCTGCTGCCACCGCAACCTGCCGCTCTCGATGGGTAGCGTGCGGGGCGACAATCTCCAGTGCGGATACCACGGGCTGACCTTCGATCCGACCGGCGCCTGCATCCTCGTCCCCGGCCAGTCGTCGATCCCGCCGGGTGCCGAGGTGCGAAGCTACCCGGTCCGCGAGCGGCATCGCTGGATCTGGATATGGATGGGCGATCCCGCGCGCGCCGACGAGGCGCAGATCCCGGACCTGTTCTGGAACGACGGCCCCGACTGGCGAACCACCGGCGACTACCACCCGGTCGCGGCCGAATACCGGCTGTTGACCGACATCCAGCTCGATGCGACGCATGTGACCTACATCCATCCCGACACGCTCGGCAGCGACGCCGTCCAGGCCACGCCGCCCAGGGTGGAGCGCAGGGACGGGCGGATCGCCATCTCGCGCTGGCTGCTCGGTGTCGAGGCGCCGCCGATCTGGAAGGTCGCCGGCGGGTTCGCCGGACCGGTCGACCGCTGGATCCTGGCGACCTTCGTGCCGCCCACGGGGTGCATCTTCGACATCGGCGCGGCGGAGGCCGGCACCGGCGCGCCCAAGGGCGACCGCAGTCGCGGCATCACCAACCGGACCTCGCACTTCTCGACCCCGGAGAGCGAGTCGTCCTGCCACTATTTCTGGCTGTTCGCGCGCAACTACCGGCTCGACGACGACGATCTCGACGCGCGCCTCCACCCCGGCGTCCACCAGACCTTCCGGGAGGATGTCGACGCGGTGGAGGCCCAGCAGCGCGGGATCGACAAGAGCCCCCGCGCGACGCAGATCGACGTCAACGCCGATAAGCCGACGATCCAGGCCCGCCGGCTGCTGGCGACGCTGGTCGAGGGCGAGGCCTCGAATTACTCGGCATCGGCCGCCGAATAGACCTCGTCGCCGGCGAGAAAGGTGCGGAGCGGGCGCGTCTCCCTGATCTCGTCCTCCGGGCAGGTCAGCGGGTCGCGGTCGAGCACGATGAAATCGGCATCCATGCCCGGGACGATCGCGCCGCGCCGGTCCTCGTCCCAGGTCAGCATGGGGCCGGTCCGGGTCGTCAGCCGCAGTACCTCCTCGCGCGTGAGGTAGCTCTCGCCCAGACGCGTATCGAGGTCGGCCGAATAGCGGGTGAGCGCCGACCACATCGCCCAGAACATCGACACCGGCACGTTGTCCGACGACAGCGCGACCGGAACGCCGGCATCCAGCACGCGCCGGATCGGCGTTCCCTCGGCTCCGAGCTCGGCGAGCCCGAGGCGGGTGGTCGCGTGATACATGAAATTGGGGGTGATCGTGACGATTACTCCGAGCGCCTTCATCCTCCGCAATTGGTCGTCGGTCGCCCGGGTCAGGTGCATGATCGTCCAGCGCTTGTCCGCGATAGGGACCTTGGCGTTCACCGCCTCGTAGGCTCTCAGCAGCGCCTCGATGTCGTAGGCGATACAGGCGAGCCGGATGCCGAGCCCCGCGGCCAGCGTAGCGATCTCGACCAGGCGGTCGAAGGCGACGGACTGGTAAAAGTGCCCGGCCCACTGCTCGTAGGGATAGCCCGTGGCGACGATGCGGGCGACGTTCGGATCGCCGAAGTCGAGACAGATGCCGTCGAGCGCGAGGTTCCCTTCGCGCGTCCCCGGCGCCGCGATCCGGTCCGCCCATCGACGCAGCCAGTCGCCGACCCCTCGGTCGTCCATCCTGGCGCTCGGAACGCTGAGCGCGGTCGTGAGGCGGACGGTGAGATCGCCCGCCTCGTCGGCCCGGCGATAGCTCTCGATAATGGACGGCGTCAGGCCGTGCCCCTCGAAGCCCGCCGTAGTGCCCGCCGCGTTGTAGAGCCGGGGCGCGGTCCGCGCGGCGGCGAGCCGGTCCTCGAAGGTGAAGCGCGGCAGGCAGCCGAACAGCGTGTATTCGAGGATCGGCGCGCGGTTGGTCTCGCGCATCACCCCGGTGGGCTCGCCCGATGCGTCGCGCTCGATCGCGGTTCCGTGCGGCGCTTTCGTGTCCCGGTCGATGCGAGCGAGCGCCAGCGCGGCCGAGTTGGCGACCGAAGGGAAAGGCGGCACGCCCCACCATCCCCAGATGCTTCGGATCAGCACGGGGTGATCGGGTGCCGCCGCGTCCAGGTCGCGCCGATCCGGGAAGCGGCCTTCGGCGAGCTGGCCGGGCTCGTTGACGTAACGCGGCATGCCGTGCTCGGGCGCGAGCTCCATCGGCATCAGGACGATCCATTCGCCGGGAGGCGTCCGCGCCGCCGCTTCGCGCACGACCTCGACGATCTCGGATACCGAGCCGAGCCCCCCGATCGCGATCCCGCCGCGCGCCTTCAGCCCCTCCCGGTCCATATGCGGATGGGCGTCGAACAGGCCGGGCATCGCGGTGCGGCGACCCGCGTCGAGGATGCGGGTCTCCCGCCCGCGCTCGCCGAGGATATCGGCGTCGGCGCCGACCGCGACGATGCGGCCGCCGCGGACCGAGAATGCCTGGGCCTCGGGCCGCGCCGGATCGAGGGTGAGCACGCGTCCGTTGTGGAGGATGAGATCGAGTTCGGTCATGTTCCGATTGACGATGGCCAGATCGGCCGACGCGTCAACAGGGTTGTGCGCAACGGGCGTCCCCGGCCAGAATCGGCGGACCACGGAGGAAAGGCGAGACATGTTCCTGCGCAATGCCTGGTATGTCGCGGCGCTGGCGCGCGATCTCGGCGGGGAGCTGGCGGCACGGACGATCTGCAAGGACCCGGTCGTGCTGTTTCGCACGTCCGACGGTACCCCCGCCGCGCTCGCCGACCGGTGTTGTCACCGCTACTTGCCGCTCTCGCTCGGCGTCCGTCTCGGCGACCGCATCCGCTGCGGCTATCACGGGCTGGAATTCGACGCGTCCGGCGCCTGCGTCGCGGTCCCCGGCCAGTCGACGATCCCGCCCGGCGCGGCGGTGCGGGCCTATCCGGTCGTCGAGCGGCACGGGTTCGTCTGGATTTGGATGGGCGACCCCGTCCTCGCCGACGAGGCAACGATCCCCGATTACCGCTGGAACGCCGATCCCGCCTGGGCGCCGCCCGGGGGAGTGGCTATCGGCGGCGCGGCGGAGGTCGGCTGCCACTACATGCTGTCGATCGACAACCTGCTTGACCTCACGCACGAGATTTACATCCACCAATCCACGCTGGCGGCGGACTCCATCACCGAGAACCCGATGAAGACCGTCCGCACCGAGTCCTCGGTCTCCATCGAGCGCTGGATGATCGACGAAGACCCCGGTGTGCTCTGGAGCAAGGCGATCTGGGGCGATGCCCCGCCGTCTCCGAAGCGCGCGGACCGCTGGCAGATCGTCCACTACTTCCCGCCGTCGCACACGCTGCTGGATGTCGGCGCCGCGCCCGTCGGCACCGGCGCGCCGGAAGGCGACCGCGCCCGGGCCGCCGAGGCGCGGATCGCGATCACGCTTACCCCGATCGACGAGACCCGCTCGGTCTATTACTGGATGTTCCCCAACAACTTCACCCGCGACCGGGCGATGGCGGACTGGCTGCAGACGGCGATCTCCGGCGCCTATGTCGAGGATTTCACCGCGCTGGAGGCGCAGCAGAAGTCGATGAACGGCCGCGACGACGCCTGGAAGATCGATGTGAACGCCGATGCCGGCCAGCTCGCCGCGCGGCGCCTGCACGACCGCCTGATCGCCGAGGAACAGGCGCGCGCGAAGGCGGCGGCCTGAGCGATGGGCAAGCACACCGTCACCGTCAACGGCGCGGTCCGCGAGGTCGAGGCGGAGCCCGACACGCCGCTGATCTACGTGCTCCGCAACCGGCTCGGGCTGATGGGCGCCAAGCTCGGCTGCGGGCTCGAGCAGTGCGGGGCCTGCGCGGTGATCGCCGACGGCGAGAAGGTGCTGAGCTGCGTCCGCGCCGTATCGGAGTTCGAGGGCAGCGAGATCGTCACGGTCGAGGGGCTCGCCGACGACGGGGAGCTCAACCCCGTGCAGCGCGCGTTTCTCGACGAGAACGCCGCGCAGTGCGGCTATTGCACGAGCGGGCTGATCGTCGCGCTGACCGACTATCTGGCGAGGACGCCCAATGCCGACCGGCAGGGCGCGATCGAGGCGCTCGACGGCCATCTCTGCCGCTGCGGCGCGCATCCGGACGTGCTGAGGGCGATCGACCGGCTCATCGCGGAGCGTGCCGATGGCGTCTAACCCGAGCCTTACGAACAACCCGGCGCTCGACGACTGGCTCGCCATCGGGCCCGGCGGAACGGTCGTCGTGCGCAGCGGCAAGGTCGATATCGGCCAGCGCATCTCGACCGCGGTGGCCATGCTGGTCGCCGACGAGCTCGACGTGGACCCCGACCGCGTTGAGACGGTGCGCACCGAGACCGGGCTTTCCCCCGACGAGGGGATCACGTCGGGCAGCTACTCGATGACGCAGACCGGCGACGCGGTCCGCCGCGCGGCGGCCACCGCCCGGCGGCACTTGCTGGATCGCGCCGCGCGGGTCCTCGATGTCGACCCCGCGACGCTCGAGGTCGATGACGGCACCGTCCATTCGCGCGCGACCAACCGTCAGACCGACTACTGGGAGCTCGCGGAGGGGGAGCCCTTCGGGATCGACATCGACCCGGAAGCGCCGCTCAAGCCGCGCGAGATGCTGCGCCATGTCGGCACGGCGGCGGCCGCGCGGGGGATGGAGGACATCGTCCGGGGCCGGCCCTGGTTCCTCCAGGACATGACGCTTCCCGGCATGCTGCATGCCCGCGTCGTGCGGCCGCCGCATTACCATGCGCGCATTGCGAGCGTCGGGGAGGCGGTTCTCGACCGGCTCGCCTCCGAGGGTGTCCGGGTGGTGCGCGACGGCAGTTTCCTCGCGGTGGCGGCGGACGACGAGTACCGCGCGGCGAAGGCGGCGGAACGCCTCGCCGCTGCGGCTTCCTGGGACGAGGGCGACGGGCTTCCGTCGGGCGACATCTATAACAGTCTGCGCGCCAACGATCGGGTCAGCCTTCCGGTGGTCGACGGCGCGCCGGTGGAGGCCGCGGTGCCGCCCCTCGGCGATCCCCCGGCGGAGGCCGCGGCCACGCTGGAAGCGCGCTACGAACGGCCCTACCAGATGCACGCCTCGCTCGGCCCCTCGGCGGCGATGGCGGAGTTCGCCGAGGGCCGGCTCACAATCGTCTCGCACAGCCAGGGGATCTATTTCCTGCGCGCCGCGCTCGCCGAGACCTTCGACATGGCGCCCGAGGATATCCGCATCGTCCACGCCCCCGGGGCGGGCTGCTACGGCCACAACGGCGCGGACGACGCGGCTCTCGACGCCGCGATCGTCGCCCGCGCGCTCCCCGGTGCGCCGGTGCTGCTCAAGTGGACGCGCGATGAGGAGCATGCGTGGGAGCCCTACGGGACCTGCATGTCGATGGATCTGCGGGCGAGCCTCGACGCCGACGGCGGGATCGCCGCCTGGTCGCATGAGAGCTTCGGCGACACCTTCATGATGCGGCCGCGTTCGGGCCCGGACAAGGTCGGCCCGGCGCGGCTCCTTTCGACCCGGTTTCTCGCCGATCCGCTGACCCCGCCCGTCATGGGTCCGGCGATGGGGCCGCATGTCGGCATCCACCGCAATCTCGACCCGCTCTACGATTTGCCGGGCAAGCGCCTGGTCAAGCATCTGGTGCGCGGCATGCCGCTCCGGGTTTCCGCGCTCCGCTCGCTCGGCGCCTACGCCAACGTCTTCGCCATCGAGTCCTTCATGGACGAGCTGGCGGCGGAGGCGGGAGCCGATCCGGTGGCCTTCCGGCTGAGGCACCTGTCCGACCCGCGCGGCCGGGCGGTGATCGAGGCCGCGGCCGAACGCCTCGACCCCTCCGGCGAGGACTGCCCCGAGGGAAGCGGGCGCGGGATCGCGTTCTCCCGCTACAAGAACATCGCCGCCTACGCCGCCGTCGTCATGGAGGTCTCGGTCACGGATGCCGCGGAAATCAGGCTGGAACGCTGCGTCATCGCGGCCGATGCCGGCGAGATCGTCGATCGCGCAGGGCTCGCGGCGCAGCTCGAAGGCGGGACGATCCAGGCCGCGAGCTGGACGCTCCACGAGGCGGTGACGTTCGACGGCGGCGGCATTACCAGCCGCGACTGGGAGACCTATCCGATCCTCGGATTCGACAACGTACCGGAGTTCGAAACGATCCTGATCGACCCCGGGCGAGAGCCCTTCCTCGGCGCCGGCGAGGCCACCTCCGGCCCGACGGCCGCCGCGATCGCCAACGCGGTTTACGCCGCGACCGGGCTGCGGCTGAGGCGGATCCCCTTCACTCCCGATGCGGTGCGCGCGGCGGCCCTGGCCTAGGCGCTCAGGCGCCTGCGGATGGCGATGAACAGGGGCCAGGCGAACAGGCCGATGGCGATCGCCATGATGATCGCCGAGATCGGACGGTCGAAGAAGATGCCGAACGAGCCGTGCGCCATGATCAGCGACTGGCGCACCG